>RFZR01000334.1 GCA_009920595.1 Alphaproteobacteria bacterium
AAAGAGGCTGCCCGTTCAAGCACGGCTCTTTGTTCTTTGATGCGGTCTTCAAGCGCATTGGGACGCAAGCGCCATTTTGCATCGGGGTTACGACGCCATGTCCCTGTTCCCGTGCAAGGCGCATCAATCAAAACAAGATCGGCTTGACCTTCAAGGCCTTTGAGGGGTTCGTCGTCTTTGGTCTTTGGTGCCCGCACTTGAACATTGCGCGCGCCCGATCGCGTCAACCGATCAAAAATCGGCGCAAGACGCCTTTTGTCGCTGTCGGTTGCGAAAATCTGTCCGCGATTATCCATGAGCGCGGCAAGAGCCAATGTCTTACCGCCAGCACCTGCGCACAGATCAATAACCTGCATGCCCGGATCAACGGCTGAAAGCGCTGCAGCAAGTTGCGACCCTTCATCTTGAATTTCATAGAACCCTTTTTGGAAAGCCGGTTCAGCTTGCAGGCTTGGCGCGCGACCATCAGCAGATGGAGTGATGCGAATACCAACCGGCGAGTGCGGCGTCGCAATCGGCTTGAAATGCGAAAGTTCTTCCATTACCCGCTCACGCGTGGCCTTCAATGTATTGACACGAAGATCAATTGGCGCGCGGTGTGCCATAGCCTGCATTTCATGTGAGCATGCTTCACCAAAGGCCGCTTTGAAAGACGCATCAAGCCATTCGGGATAGTCTCCAATGACATGAGAAGGCGCATCATCAATATTCTTCTTTTGAAGTGCGTTCACCTCATCCGCTGTGAGCGGTTGAGGCGCAAATTTGTCACCGGAACAAAGAGCTGCGATCTCATCACCGGAAAGGCCACGCTCAAGATGCAAGGCGCCCAAAAGCATTGCGCGCGGTGTTTCACCATTCATGAGAAAAGAAGCTGATCCGCGGCGTCTCAACGTGTCATATACAAGAGCCGCAATGGCTGCGCGATCACCAGAGCCTGCAAAGCGATGTGCAAGACCCCAATCTTTCAACGCATCCGTCGCGGGTCGCCGACGCGAGATAAGATCGTCAAGCACTTCAATAGCCGCCGAAAGTCGTGCCGCAGGGGTCATAACACAACTTTCAAATGAGAGAGCAAAACAAAAACAAAGACACTCATGTTGGATAATTCGGACTCTCGCGCGTGATTGTCACATCATGCGCATGGCTTTCGCGTAAACCCGCCGATGTGATTTTCACGAATTCAGCTTTCGTACGGAAGTCGGCAAGCGTTGCGCCGCCTACATAACCCATCGACGCGCGTAATCCGCCCGCCAATTGATGAAGCACACTGGCCACGGGCCCTTTATAAGGCACCTGCCCTTCAATGCCTTCGGGCACAAGTTTCAGCGCGTCTTTGATGTCTTGTTGGAAATAGCGATCCGCCGAGCCGCGCGCCATCGCGCCAACCGAACCCATACCGCGATAGGCTTTGTAAGTGCGGCCTTGATAAAGGAATGTTTCGCCGGGGCTTTCATCTGTGCCTGCAAGAAGCGATCCGATCATTGCAGTTTCTGCCCCCGCAGCAAGGGCCTTTGCAAGATCGCCGGAGAACTTGATCCCCCCATCGGCGATCACCGGAATATCCGCTTTCCCTGCAACAGAATAAGCATCCATAATTGCGGAAAGTTGCGGCACGCCAACACCGGCAACAATACGTGTGGTGCAGATTGAACCCGGACCAATGCCGATTTTTACCGCATCAGCACCGGCATCAATAAGCGCTTGGGTGCCGCCAGCGGTTGCGACATTGCCAGCAATGATTTGCACAGCATTCGATAATTTCTTGATGCGTGTGACACTGTCGAGCACGCGTTGCGAATGACCATGCGCGGTATCGACACAAACGACATCGCAGCCCGCATCGATCAAGGCTTCGGCTCG
>RFZR01000335.1 GCA_009920595.1 Alphaproteobacteria bacterium
AAAAGCCGGAAGCGAGCACAGCATTCGATGTTGGGCAATGACAAATACCGACACCATGGCGCCCAAGCTTCGTGCAATCATCCGCGGTGAAATGAACGCCATGCGCCAACCATGTGCGTGGCGAGAGCCAACCCACGTCTTCCAATAATTCAATCGGGCGACATTTGTAAACTTCCGCGCAATAGGCATCTTCGTCTTTTGTTTCAGCCAGATGCGTATGAAGCCGCGCGTCATATTTTTCGGCCAAAGCGGCGCTCTCTGTCATCAATCTTTTTGTCACGGAAAATGGTGAGCACGGCGCAAGCGCCACGCGGATCTGAGAACCTTCATTTTTGTCGTGATAACGCGAGAGCAACCGCTCACTATCCGCCAAAATCGTGTCTTCATCTTGGGCGGCAAGCCGCCATCTTTCTGCGACAAATTCATCGAGCCGCGCGTCACCGTCATGCGCATACCGAGTTTACGTGCTTCATCGACTTCAATATCGATGGCTTCATCAAGGCCTGCAGGAAAAAGATAATGATGATCGGCCGCCGTCGTGCAGCCCGACATCAAGAGTTCAATAAGTGCGAGACGCACCGCAATCCGGAATCGCTCCGGATCAAGTCGCGCCCAGATCGGATAAAGCGCTTTCAGCCAAGGAAATAATTCTTTGTTGATCGCCGCCGGATGCGCGCGTGTGAGCGTCTGATAAAAATGATGATGCGTGTTGATGAGGCCCGGCAGCACGACATGGCGCGAGGCGTCGAAGGTTTGATCAACTTTTTGCGTTGGAAGACCGCCCGATGCGACAAGCTCTATGATGCGTCCCCCGTCAATCACCAAACCACCCGCTGCCGCGGGTTCCAAACATGCGAGGGGAGACTTGATAAAAAGGCGCATAACCGACTTCCGCGTGACAAAGAGACCAGAGACACCAAGGTGACACATCACCCGCATCTTGGTAATAAGCGCGCCGCTCTTAACACAGATTTACGGGATCAAACGCCATGTCACATGACGCGCTCGCCGCCATCATCGACGCCGCTTGGGAAAAGCGCACCGAACTCAACGCCGCAACCAAGGGTGAAGTCCGCGAGGCGGTCGATTTTGCGCTTCAAAAACTCGATTCCGGTGAAT
The DNA here is from genome assembly GCA_009920595.1 of Alphaproteobacteria bacterium. Classification (GTDB taxonomy): domain Bacteria; phylum Pseudomonadota; class Alphaproteobacteria; order Rhizobiales; family Beijerinckiaceae; genus CAIUPE01. The sequence goes on from RFZR01000335.1 coordinate 1,120, forward strand.
TGCGGGTGGCGACCAAGGGTGATGACGGCGCTTGGACCACACATCAATGGCTCAAAAAGGCGGTGCTGCTCTCGTTTCGCCTCAATGACAACACGCTGATTTCGGGCGGCCCGGGCGGCTCGAGCTGGTGGGACAAGGTGCCCTCGAAATTTGACGGCTGGACGGCGGCGGATTTTGCCAAAGCGGGATTCCGAACGGTGCCTAACTGCACCGTGCGGCGCGGCGCCTATATCGCCCCCAACGCGATTTTGATGCCGTCCTTCGTCAATATCGGCGGCTATGTCGATACCGGCACGATGGTCGACACATGGGTCACGGTCGGCTCCTGCGCGCAGATCGGGAAAAATGTGCATCTCTCCGGCGGCGTCGGTATTGGCGGCGTGTTGGAGCCCGTGCAAGCGGGCCCGACCATTATTGAAGACAATTGCTTTGTCGGCGCGCGCTCGGAAGTTGTTGAAGGTGTTGTGGTCGGTGAAGGCTCGGTGATTTCGATGGGCGTGTTCATCGGTCAATCAACCAAGATCATTGATCGCGAAACAGGCGAAGTTTTTATGGGTCGCGTGCCGCCTTATTCGGTGGTGGTTTCGGGCTCCATGCCCGGCAAGCCTTTGCCTGATGGCAGCATGGGCCCGTCGCTTTATTGCGCTGTGATCGTGAAGCGTGTTGATGCCAAGACGCGCGCGAAGACGGGTATCAATGAATTGCTCAGGGA
>RFZR01000336.1 GCA_009920595.1 Alphaproteobacteria bacterium
TAATTCCTTAAAGCGACGCTCGAGAAGATCAATCTTCTTCCATTGCGCAACAACCATTTCGCTCAAATCAGCAATCGTCTTCTCTTGCTCTGTAATGCGATGCTCAAGTTCAGCGATGCGGTGCGAATGGTCCGGCATGGATGTTATTCCCACTCAATCGTGCCGGGTGGTTTTGATGTCACATCATAGACAACACGATTGATGCCCTTTACCTCATTGATGATGCGGTTGGCGGCACGGCCCAAGAAATTCATATCAAAATGATAAAAATCTGCCGTCATGCCATCAACGGATGTGACCGCGCGCAATGCGCAGACGTGATCATAAGTGCGCCCGTCACCCATCACTCCTACCGTGCGAACAGGGAGCAAGACGGCAAAGGCCTGCCAGATTTTGTCGTAGAGTCCCGCTCGACGAATTTCTTCGAGATAGATTTCATCAGCCAACCGTAAAATATCAGCCTTCTCTTTCGTGATTGCGCCAGGAATACGGATCGCAAGCCCCGGCCCCGGGAAAGGATGGCGACCGACAAAGGCATCGGGCAAGCCGAGTTCGCGACCGAGCGCGCGTACTTCATCTTTGAAGAGTTCGCGCAAAGGCTCGACGAGTTTCATCTTCATCCGTTCGGGCAAACCACCGACATTATGATGGCTTTTGATCGTTACCGATGGCCCGCCTGTGAATGAAACGCTCTCAATCACATCGGGGTAAAGTGTGCCTTGCGCCAGAAAATCCGCGCCACCGATTTTTTTGGCTTCGGCGTCGAACACATCGATGAACAGCTTTCCGATGATTTTGCGCTTCGTTTCAGGATCTTCGACGCCTGAAAGTTCCGTTAAGAATGTTTCGCTCGCATCCACATGAACGAGCGGAATATTGTAATGATCACGAAACAGAGTGACGACCTTCTGCGCTTCACCCAAACGCAGCAAACCATGATCAACAAAGACGCAAGTCAATTGATCGCCAATCGCTTCATGGATCAAGACGGCAGCCACAGAAGAGTCTACGCCGCCCGACAACCCACAAATCACGCGGCCTTTGCCGACTTGATCGCGAATGCGTTTGATCGCCTCTTCACGGAACGCCTTCATCGTCCAATCGGCGCGGCATCCCGCGATGTTGCGCACGAAATTCCTGATGAGTTTTGCCCCATCAGGCGTATGAACGACTTCTGGATGAAATTGCACGCCGTAATAATGTCGCGTTTCATCCGCAATCGCTGCAAAAGGAGCGTTCTCGGACACCGCAACGACAGAGAAGCCGTCCGGCAAACGCGTCACACGATCGCCATGGCTCATCCAAACGGGAGATTTTTGACCCTTGGCCCAAACCCCTTCGAACAATTTACATGATGCAGTGACTTCAATTTCGGCGCGACCAAATTCGCGATGATGACCGCTTTCAACATGGCCGCCCAATTGCTTCGCCATGGTTTGTTCGCCATAGCAAATGCCGAGCACCGGAACGCCTGATTTAAAAATCACATCCGACGCATAAGGCGCATTCTCGTCAAGAACAGAGGCCGGACCACCCGACAAGATCACTGCTTTCGGATTGATATCATGATAGGCTCTTTCAGCCGATTGAAACGGAATGATCTCGCAATAGACGCCCTCTTCGCGCACCCGCCGCGCAATCAATTGCGTGACCTGCGATCCGAAATCGACAATCAGAATTTTTTCATGCGCATGAGGATCATGTCTATCAGTCATAGAGCGTTCCGAAATATGAAATCATTGCCGTTTGAGAAGCGAAACAAAAAAACCATCCGTACTGGTGCGATGCGGCGTTAACTGTAAGCCCTTGCCTTTATGAGAAACGAAATCGG
>RFZR01000337.1 GCA_009920595.1 Alphaproteobacteria bacterium
CTGAGCAATGCAAACTCGCTCGACGTTATGAGACCGAACGCTGCGAATGGCGGGCCGGTTCGCGTGCGGCACTACTTTCCAAGTGTCTGGTTTGGTGTTGCTATTCTGGTTTTTCTGGTAGTTTTTTTTCGAATCTTTGGTCTAAGCAAGGACTGGCTCAATTACGATGATATTTTCGATGTTTTGCGTGTCTCAGGATTGGGGGATGGCGAAGAAGACTACGAAAGAATAGAGATTGGCTTCAAGGTGTTGGCGCTTGGCTTGATTGGCCTGTCGCTATCGAATACGGCCACCTACGGAGTCATCGCCGCTATTGCGGTATTCGTCAAGTGTGGCGCGATAAACTCGCTTGCTAGATCTGGCACTGCGTATGTCTTCGCCCTCATTTTCTATCTTTTCGTATTTGTTCCTCTTCATGAACTTACACAGTTGCGAGCGGCTCTCGCGATAGCGCTGCTGTTCGTGAGCTACGCTTGTCTGCTACACGATAGGAATTGGCTGGCGCTGACCGTCGCGATAATTTCGATCGGCTTTCATATTTCGTCGGCGCTCATGTTGCCCCTGTTCCTCTTAATTTTTCTTTTCCAGCGAAATGTGATTGCGCTGACCCGGGCTAGAGCGATCACTTTCGGTATTACGATTTTTGCGGCTTCAACGGTTGCTATCGCCGTTCTGATTGCCTATTTCGAGGAGGAGTTGCCAATCATCGCGGCATATCAGGAATTGGGATTCGGGGACGCCCCCACCAATCCGTTCGCTCCGCATATTTTGCTCAATTTGGCGATGATCCTGACGGGTCTGGTATTGTGGGATCAGGTTTCTCGGAACATGAAATATGTTCTGCTTTTTCAGCTTACTGGACTAGGAATTTTCTACGCGGCCCTCGACTTTCAAGTGGTTGCGAGTCGGGTGTACGACCTGACCCAAACCTTCTGGGTATTTTTCATCGCGGAGGGAGCCGACAGCGACTATCGTCCAGTGCGTTTTTTCACGCAAGTGTTCGTGGTGGCTGCCGTCGCCGCGTTCTCGTACATCTATTTTTTCAGTGGTAATTTTTTCCAGTGAACGGGGCAAGCGTCTCGATAATCATCGTGAATTGGAACGGGGGCGATCATCTTCGTCGCTGTCTTGCGTCCCTTCGAGGATCCACCGACGAATCGCTTGATCGCATCATCGTGGTCGATAATGGATCGACCGACGGATCTTCCGATGCTGCGCGAAACGTCGCGGGGGTGACCGTGCTCGACGCGGGAAGAAATCTGGGTTTCGCCAAGGCTTGCAATCTTGGTGCGCGCGAGACAACCGCAGACTTTCTGTTGTTTTTGAACCCTGACACGACGGTATCGCCAGGCGTCCTCCCGCAGGTGCTTTCATTCATGACAGAGCCGTCGTCCGTGCAAGTGGGCATATGCGGTGTGCAACTCGTGGACGAGCATGGGCGTGTCGCACGGAGTTGCGCCCGATTCCCAACACCGCTTGGGATGTGCTTGGTAGCGCTTGGGCTCGGTCGAATTTTCCGCGGCAGCGGAATGCTGATGGAGGACTGGCCTCACGATAGAAGTCGTCAGGTAGACCACGTCGTCGGAGCATTTTATTTTGTGCGTAAGAGTGTATTCGAGGCCTTGAGAGGTTTCGACGAACGATTTTTCATGTATCTCGAAGATCTTGATTTCTCGCTCCGGGCGAATCGTTTGGGTTGGCGAAGTCACTATCTCGCTGATACACGTGCTTTTCATCTTGGCGGGGGTACATCTAGGCAGGTGAAGGATCGGCGGCTGTTTTACTCATTGCGCAGCAGAGTCCAGTATTCTTTCAAGCATTTTGATCGAT
>RFZR01000338.1 GCA_009920595.1 Alphaproteobacteria bacterium
ATGTTGAGAATGGGGCAGAACTCTTTCGCTTGTTCTGCGGTTAACCACTCATTGTCGATGCCTTGCAAACGGTTGGCATGCACATGGCGTTTGAACACCTGAATGTCATGCACCGTATGCGCGAGCATCATCACGCCGCGCGGCGAATACATGACATTGTAATTGAGTTCTTCCGAGAGCGTTTCCCAGAGCTTTACGGAATGCTCGTAAAGGCCTTGGCTTTCTTCCCAGAGATAATTCGAACGGATGATCGTTGTGTTCCGACCCGTATTGCCGCCACCGAGCCAGCCTTTTTCGAGCACGGCGATGTTGCGCATGCCATGTTCTTTGGCGAGATAATAGGCGGTGCCAAGCCCGTGGCCGCCCGCGCCGACGATGATCGCGTCATAGGCAGCCGAGAAATGAGAAGCGCAAGTCTGGCTCTCCCTGACCACGGAACCCGTTTCGCGGGCCCAACCATTAAATCCGAGCTGGATTATCCGAAAACTACGATGATCCTGCCAATGAATTCGAACAATAGGATGATTAGCCCGCACTATCGCTTCGTGGCATTGATGATCCGTCACCGATCTGTCGATTGACGTCATCGCAGGACAAAACTGCGCTATAAAGCGCCGTCTTTGCGGCAAATCGCCAAAGCGCTCTGAAGCGCTTCGTCACCGATTGCGTTTTTCATGCTGGACAAGGCGCGCCCGAGGCAGGAACAAGCGCGGTCGCAGACCTCGATCCCGCGACCACTTGACGCACAGCTTTGGGCGCAATTCTGGAAAAACGCTGGCTCGATGACGGACGCTTTCTCAAAAGGCCCTGCAAGTGTCACAAAAGCCCAAACGAGACCCATCAGAACCGGTTGGTGCAGAAGATAGATCGGCAAAGCGTGGCGGCCGATCCGTGCAAGCGGCTTGAAAGTTGGGCGCGCCAATCTGGCGGCAATCTCATCGCGGACAAGGATCAGGCGCGCCGTCACAACTCCGGTGAGCACAACACCAAACCAAGGTAACAGCGGCACATAATCATTGGTGCGCGGTAAAACCTTATTGAGCCCAAGCCAAAACATATCCGGTCGGTCAAAAAGGGGGTGGGTGATGAGAGAAGGCGCACCGAGAGCCATCACCGCAAAAGCAAAGATGAGACTTAGAGGCGCGCGCAAAAACGGCAAAGCCAAAAGACTCGACAAAGCAATACAATGAAGCACGCCGAAAAAAATCCATTCTTCCGGTGTCGCGAAGAACGTGCCGAGAGACACGAGAGCGGCTGCGCCAGCAATCTTGAAAAAGCGCAGGAGAAACGCACGCGCTTCAATTTGTGTGCGATGCGCGAGAGCGAGCGAAATGCCGACAAGAAAAAGAAAAGTACCTGCAATCAGATGAGACAACACGCGCCCTTCGGGCGTGAAGGAAATGTCATAATCAATGAGCTGAAAGAAGCCGAGATCCCATGTGAAATGGAATCCGATCATCGCAATCACAGCGATGCCGCGAAGCGCATCGAGGATCGGCCAGCGCGTGAATGTTGGAGACGATGTCACTTCGGACATCGTTAAGCTCTTTGACTAGTGACGAACAACGCCACGCAAAGTTTCAATCTGCGCAAGACGCTCAGAAGCCAAACGACGGCTGTCTTCTGTCTGCGCTGAAGCAAGTTCATCACTTGCAAGTTTCACTTCATGAGCGAAACGTTCATCGTTCATTTCCGCCAAAGGCACGGCTTGTTCAGCCAGAACGATCAAGCCATTCGCTGACACATCCGCAAAACCACCGCGAACAAACAAGACCTGTTTGTCACCCTTGGCATCTTTGTAAGAGAGAACGCCGGGACGAAGCGCAGAGA
>RFZR01000339.1 GCA_009920595.1 Alphaproteobacteria bacterium
CTGCACGCTGTGCCGCGATGCGCGACGCGATGAGACAATCCTTGTTGTTGTCGAAGATGTTGCCGATCTCTGGGCGCTTGAACGCGCGAGCGCCACCAATGGACGCTATCATGTTTTGGGCGGCGTGCTTTCCGCACTTGATGGCATTGGCCCGAAAGATTTGGCCTTGGATCAACTTGTCGCGCGCGCTTCAACCGGCGGCGTGCGCGAAGTTATTCTCGCCTTGAATGCCACGGTCGACGGGCAAACAACCGCGCACTACATCACGGATCTCTTGTCGCCTTATGGAATAACGGTCACAAAATTGGCACATGGCGTGCCGGTGGGCGGTGAACTTGATTATCTCGATGAAGGCACATTATCAGCTGCGATGCGGCAACGGACCGCATTATGATTTTATGCCATGATGGTGAACATTGTGGCTCGTCGATCGTTATGATGTTGGCATTTTTTTAAGGAGTGAACTCACGTGATCCGTCGTTTCATTGCGTTTTTGTTCCTCGTTTTCGGTTTTATTCCCACGCTCGCACTATCCGCCGATCTTCAATGGCGTCACGCCCTCTCTTTAATGGGTGAGCCAAAATACAAATCTGATTTCAAACATTTCGATTACGTCAATCCGCAAGCGCCTAAAACAGGTGTTGTGCGCATGGCAGCCACAGGCGCTTTTGATAATTTCAATCTTGCGGTTGCCGGTGTCAAAGGACAACTCGGCGCGGGTATTGGTCTTCTTTACAACACGCTTCTCACACGTTCGCTTGATGAAGTTTCCACCGCCTATGGCGAATTGGCCGAAGCGGTCGCCTATCCCGACGATGTCACTTATGTTGTCTATAGATTGCGGACGAATGCGAAATGGCATGATGGTACGCCGATTACACCCGACGATGTGATTTTTTCATTCGATGCGCTCAAAGCGAATAGCCCGCAATATGCAGCTTATTATGCTCACGTCACAAAGGCAGAAAAAACGGCAGAACGTGAAATCACATTCCGTTTTGATCAACCGGGCAATCGCGAGTTGCCGCAGATCATTGGTGAATTTCCAATTTTGCCAAAACATTGGTGGAGCGCGAAAGATGCCTCCGGTAAACAACGATCGATCAACGAGACAACGCTTGAAGCGCCTTTGGGCTCAGGCCCCTATCGGATAAAAGCCGTCTCACCGGGTCGTTCAATCACTTATGAACGCGTAAAAGATTATTGGGGCACTGATTTGCCAACATCGGTGGGCACAAATAATTTTGATGAGTTGCGCTATGAATATTTCCGAGATTCCACGGTGCAGCTTGAAGGCCTCAAGGGCGATCAATATGATTTCCGTCTCGAGAATAGCGCGAAGAATTGGGCGACCGCCTATGAATTTCCGGCTGTGAAAGATGGCCGTGTGGTGCGTGAAGAATTTGCCGAACGCGCTACTGGCCGAATGCAAGGATTTGCGATCAATCTTCGCCGCGAAAAATTCAAGGATCAACGCGTGCGCCGCGCGCTCAATCTCGCATTTGATTTTGAAGAAATGAACAAGACCGTGTTCTTTGGTGCCTATAAGCGCATCGATTCCTATTTTGAAGGCACAGAGCTTGCCTCTTCAGATCTTCCGCAAGGATTAGAAAAGGAAATTCTCGAGAGCGTTAAAGATAAAGTGCCGGCGTCTGTTTTCACAACACCCTATAAAAACCCGGTCAATGGTACGCCACAAGCCGTGCGGGACAATTTGAAAGAAGCGGATCGTTTATTGCGCGAAGCGGGCTACCCTGTGAAAGACGGCAAACGTGTGAACGCAAAAGGCGAACCCTTTACGATTGAGCTTCTTGCGGATGATCCAAC
>RFZR01000340.1 GCA_009920595.1 Alphaproteobacteria bacterium
GCCGATATCACTGGTTCTGAGGTGTTGGAAGACAATGACGCTGGCCGCCGCGCGTTCCGCTTCATCAAAGGCCCTGTATTTGCCAGCTTGTTGATGGCGGATGAAATCAACCGCGCAAGTCCACGCACGCAATCAGCCCTTCTGCAAGCCATGCAAGAACATCACGTGACGGTGAGTGGCCATCGCTATGATCTGCCATCACCGTTTCATGTCTTTGCCACGCAAAATCCGATTGAACAGGAGGGGACTTATCCCCTGCCCGAAGCGCAGTTGGACCGCTTCTTAATGCAAATCGATGTCAAATACCCCGATCATAAAACGGAAAAAGACATTCTGATTGCCACAACGCTCGGCACAACACATCAAGCGCAACGCGTTCTAAATGGTGCCGAGCTTATCGCCGCACAAAATTTCATTCGCATAATGCCGATTGGCGAGAGTGTCGTTGAAAGCATTGTCGCGCTCGTTCGGGCCGCGCGACCTGAAAGCGGCGAGGCTGAAATCGCAACGCAGATTTCATGGGGGCCCGGTCCACGGGCCGGACAGGCTTTAATGTTGGCAACACGCGCGCGCGCCTTGTTACAAGGTCGTCTTGCGCCCTCGCAGGATGATGTGGCAGCACTCGCGGTTCCTGTCTTGAAACATCGCATGGCGCTTTCTTATCGCGCGCGTGCAGAAGGTCTTGTGGTCGATGATGTGATCACGCGGCTTGCGCAACGCGTCATCTAAAGAAAGGTGACTTTATGCGCAGGCCTTCATCATCAATGTTTCACTCTGATGATGTTTTTGCGCGCGCAGCCGATGCCGCCTCGCTTGCCGCTTCACTCCCTCAGATCGCAATGGAAGCGCGACGGTTAGCAGCCAGCATCAGTCTTGGACTTCACGGACGTGGACGCGCGGGGCCCGGAGAATCTTTCTGGCAGTATCGCGCGCTTCGCACCGGTGAAACGCAAACACGCATTGATTGGCGGCCACGCCGATACGCTTTATGTCCGAGATCATGAGTGGGAAGCCGCGCGCACCTTTCTTATCTTCATCGATCGCTCGCGCTCCATGAATTACAGTTCAGGCAAACATCCTCAAAAGAGTGATCATGCCCTTATCATGGGCCTCGCTTTGGCGGATCTTCTCGTGCGGTCTGGCGAGCGTGTGGGTTTGATCGGGCAAACAACACCCTCCGCATCGCGCCAAATTATTGATCATTTGGCGGAAGCGCTTCTTCAACCGATCACCCGCGACGGGGATTTACCGCAGCCTCTCCCTCTTTCAAAAAAGGCGCATCTCGTTCTGATCGGTGATTTTCTCATCGAGCCTGAAACAATCGAAAAGACCCTCGCGGAATTTGATCGCGATCACATCTCGATCACACTACTGCGCATTCTCGATCCGGTTGAAATCGATTTTCCATTTTCAGGCGAAACCGAATTACTGAGCGCTGAGAGTGCTCTGGCGCTTGAAATTGGTGACGCTTCTGAATTTGCCACTCACGCACGCGCGAAATTGAAAACCCATGATGAAGCGCTTCATCAGATCGCTCAAAATCACCGCGCTTTTTTTATCACCCATCGAACCGATGAGGCGATGACACAAAATCTCGTCACGCTCATGACTCATTTTGCGCAGCGGCGAAATGCAGGAGCGCTTCGCGCCCATGGGTAATCTTGTTTTCTTGTCGCCCTTTCTGTTGAGCGCTCTCATTCTTCTGCCGGGCCTCTGGTGGCTTTTGCGCCTTCTGCCCCCACGGCCGCAAAAGGTTCTATTTCCACCACTTGAACTCCTTATCGATTCAAAACGTGATCAGGCGGAACCACGACGC
>RFZR01000035.1 GCA_009920595.1 Alphaproteobacteria bacterium
ATTACGCCACGATCTTTTTTGGTGATATCCTCAAGCACATTATGTTCGGGCGCATAAGAAAGACCGAGCATCACAATGGCTTTGACATCAGACCAAAGCGTTGAAGGCGCAGCCCGTTCATCAACACGCTCTTCCATCCAACTCATCGAGCCGTGAAAGCCGGCTTCAATCCATGAACGCAAACGCGCGTCTGCTTCGGGTATCGCATGCGGTCTCGTCACACCAAAGGCGTCAAAGCCTTCGGCTCGCGCGTGATCGGCTAATGCCGTTTTGAAATCTGCGGGGCTCAGAAATCGAGATCCGCATAATGCACGGTCGGATCCATCCCCGGAACGCGATCGGCGAGAAGAGGGCGGAAGGACGGCCGCGATTTTATTTTTTGATACCAATGTTTCGCCGTCTCATGTGACGACCAGGGCACATCGCCGAGATAATCGGCCACCGAGATCTGCGCGGCGGCGGCAAGATCTGCATAAGACATTTTGGTCCCTGCGAGCCAGTTCCGATCTGCTAACAAATAATCGACATAGGAAAGATGATAGCGAATATTGGTCCGCGCGGCACGGATCGCGGCCATATCCGGTGCGCCACCACCTTGATCGGCGGACATAAAACGCTTGGTGATCTTTTCATGCACGAGGTAGCCCGTGACCTCGTCGAACATTTTGCCGTTAAACCAGTCGAGCAGACGGCGGACTTCAGCACGCTCGGCGGGTTGATCGGGCAGCAAACGGCGATCGCCCATACCCAAACCGCGCGTTTCATCAAGATATTCGGCAATCACGCTCGCGCCGGGAAGCGGCAAATCCTGCTGTTCAATGAAAACAGGGGTCGTGCCGGCCGGGTTAAGTGCAAGAAAATCACGGCGACGCTCCCATACACGCTCCTCAACCAAAGTCGGGGCAATACCCAACTCGCCGAGAACCAAACGCACAAAGCGTGACTGCGGACAAAAAGCGTCATGATAAAGCGTCGTCATGAAAATTACGAAATCCACATGCATCCGATGCGTAGGCATCGACGTTAAACCCTACCGCTCCAAAAATCGGCCCTGCTGGTGATTCTGGATGGCGACACAACTCGGACCCGTATAGAACCGTGACCGACGCGAAACAATATGATTCGGACAATCCATGGACCCCATGATCCTCAAAGCCGTCCTCCTCGGAATTATCGAGGGTCTTACCGAATATTTGCCTGTCTCCTCAACCGGTCATCTTCTCCTCGCCGAACATTTTCTGGGCCTTAACTTCGAAGACGCAACGCTCGACAAAACTTTTACGGTGCTTGTCCAGCTCGGTTCGATCCTCGCGCTCGTACTCGTCTATATCAAAAAACTTCTTCAGATTTTGCTTTCAGCGGGTCATGACAAGCATGCGCGAAATTTTATTTTTGGTGTTCTGATCGCCTTTCTTCCTGCCGCGCTTGTTGGCGCATTATTGCATGGTTTCATCAAAGGCGTTTTATTCAATCCACTGATCGTCTGTATCGCTTTGATCGCTGGAGGATTTATTCTTCTCTTGGTCGATGAATTACCGCTTGAACGCAAACATCATGATGCAACACGATTTCCGCTAAGCATGGCATTCAAGATCGGAATTCTACAATGTATCGCCATGATCCCGGGCGTTTCGCGGTCGGGTGCGACCATTGTTGGTGCCATGATTTTAGGGGCAGACAAAAGAGCCGCTGCTGAGTTTTCTTTTTTTCTCGCGATCCCGACAATGGTCGGCGCTTTCGCTTATGATTTGATGAAAAGCTACAAAGATCTCACGCTTACCGGCACCGGATTGATCGCAGTTGGTTTTATCGCAGCCTTCTTTTCTGGTCTGATCGTTGTGACAAGTCTGTTGCGCTATGTATCGCGGCATGGATTTGCGCTCTTTGCTTGGTGGCGCATTATCATCGGTGCCGCAGGCCTCGCTGGACTTCTTGTCTTTGGGTGAAATTAATCATTCGGTTGCGATTTTGGCTCAAACCGACAAAGATCCGCGATAGGGCAACGCCAGCATTCTGGTTTTCGTGCTTTGCATAAATAGCGCCCGTGTAAAATCAACCAATGATGGGCGTGCATTCCATAGGCTACAGGAATAATTTTTTCCAATCCCGCTTCAACTTGTTCTGGTGTTTTGCCGAGCGCTAAGGGAATTCTATTGGAAACACGAAACACATGCGTATCCACCGCCATGGTCGGATGGCCAAAAGCCATATTCAAAACGACATTGGCGGTCTTCCGCCCTACACCCGGTAATTTTTGTAACGCGTCACGATCATCAGGTACCTCGCTTTTATGATCACGGATCAAGGCTTCTGAGAGAGCCATGACATTTTTAGCTTTGGTACGAAAAAGCCCGATGGTTTTGATATAATCGCGCAGCTTTTCTTCACCGAGAGCGATCATTTTTTTCGGCGTATCAACGCGTTTGAATAAAGCGCGCGTCGCTTTGTTTACACCAGCATCTGTCGCTTGTGCTGACAACACAACCGCAACAAGCAAAGTATAGGCATTCACATGCTCAAGCTCGCCCTTCGGCTCCGGCTCGATCTTATGGAAGCGACGGAACACCTCTTCAACAGAAGCAGACTCGATCGGCTTGATCCGCGCACGCGATTTTTTCGCCCCCGTATTTTTCGTTGTTGCCTTTTTAACCGCCGGTTTTTTTACCGGTTTTGGTTCGGCGCGGCGCGAGGACGCAGGTTTTTTCGGGAGCGGCTTTCTTGTCATGATGCGAGAAATATAGTTTGCTCCCCGCGTAGCTCACAAGCTGGTTTATTCAAAAAATGGCTCTGGGTCCCGACCATCCTCTCCTTTCGGTTACGTTGCGACCACATCGGTCTTTGACGCCGCGGGGCCTGTGGTTGGTTGTGATTTGCGTCGGTCTTGCCAGTCTTGTTGCGGCGATTCCCTTTGTGGTTATGGGCTTTTGGCCTGTTGCCGGATTTTATGGGCTCGATGTCGCGCTTTTGGCTTTCGCCTTTCGCGCCAGTTTAAATTCGGCGGCGATGACTGAAGAAGTGGCGCTGACCCCGGTAGAGCTTCACGTCCGACGGAAATATGTGAAAGGCACAATGGAAGAATGGCGCTTTAATCCGATATGGACCCGCCTTCACGTTGACCGTCACGAGGAATTCGGCATTTCTAAAATCACGCTGCGCTCGCGCGGAACATCGCTGCTCATCGGTCAAAGTCTCGGGCCGGATGACAAGCAAAAGCTCTACTCCGCGCTGTCCTCCGCGCTCAGTCAGGCCAAAACAGGGCCGGTCTTTGAATCGGAAAAGCAGGAATAAGAAAGTAACTCAGGACACCATCGGAATCGGGTGTCGATTGTTTCAACAGGCGATTATGGGTTGATGATCCCCATCATCAAAGACAGATTAAGCCCATGCTGCACGCCGTCCCCCTAGATGAACCACATGATCAAGCCGCGAATGATTATGATCGCGTGCGCAAGGCGATTGCCTTTATCAGTCAAGAATGGCGTCGCCAGCCTAATCTTGACGAGATTGCCGAAGCGGTGGGCATTTCAGCATCCCATCTTCACGCTGTCTTTCGCCGCTGGTCAGGCTTATCTCCCAAAGCCTTTTTGCAAGCCGTGACGCTCGATCACGCGCGGCGCCTCTTGAAAGACGACGCGTCGCTCCTTGATGCTTCGCTCGAATTGGGCCTCTCGGGACCGGGACGACTTCATGATCTTTTCGTGACCCATGAGGCGATGTCGCCGGGTGAATGGAAAACCGGCGGGGCGGGACTTACTTTGTCTTACGGGTTTCATCCCTCACCCTTTGGCGAAGCGATTGCGGTCGTCACCGATCATGGGCTTGCAGGATTGGGCTTTGTTGACGACGGGGACCGTAAGGCCGCGTTGACCGATATGACACGCCGCTGGCCGAAAGCGCGTTTCGTTGAGAATGGAAAACTGACAGGCCCGGCGGTTGAACGCGCTTTCACGCCCGATCTTTGGCAAAAAGGTCAGCCCTTAAATATTGTGATGATTGGCAGCGATTTTGAAATTCGAGTCTGGCAGGCTTTGCTGTCGATCCCCTTCGGACGGCTGACGACCTATGGCGACTTGGCCCGTTCGCTGGGTCAACCCAAAGCGGCGCGCGCGGTGGGTGCTGCCGTTGGACGCAACCCGATTTCCTTCGTTGTGCCCTGCCATCGGGTGATCGGGAAAAGCGGAACGCTCACCGGTTATCATTGGGGCCTTAGCCGCAAACAAGCCATTCTCGGCTGGGAAGCCTGCCACCTTTTGGGCTGAAACTGATAAATACCGGCTCTACCGTGTAATTTCTTTGCCGTTGAAGGGCCCCCATTCTTGAAGCCCCTCATCCACCCCCTTATATACCCCCCGAAACGGGGCCTACGCGGCCCCTTTATTCGGGAGATCGGCCTTCGCCCGTTTTCATCAATCGGACGCTAGGCCTTTGTCGGGATCGCTTCGGGACCTGATGATCTCGCTCAAGGAAAGGGATTAATTATGGCAAAAGTTATTGGCATCGACCTCGGCACCACCAATTCCTGCATCGCCGTCATGGATGGCAGCGCGCCGAAGGTTATTGAGAATGCAGAAGGCGCACGCACGACGCCTTCAGTGGTCGCCTTCACCGATTCGGACGAGCGCCTCGTCGGTCAGCCGGCAAAGCGTCAGGCAGTGACAAACCCGGAAGCGACCTTTTTCGCGATCAAGCGTTTGATCGGCCGTACCTATGCCGATCCGATGACGCAGAAGGACAAGGGTCTTGTTCCTTATGAAATCGTCAAGGCAGGCAATGGTGATGCGTGGGTGAAGGCCCGCGGCACAACCTATTCGCCGTCGCAAATCTCCGCTTTCATTCTTCAGAAGATGAAAGAAACCGCTGAAGCCTATCTCGGCAGCGGCGTTACCCAAGCGGTGATCACGGTTCCTGCTTATTTCAACGATGCACAACGTCAGGCCACAAAAGATGCGGGCAAAATCGCCGGTCTCGAAGTGCTTCGCATCATCAATGAACCCACAGCCGCTGCGCTTGCTTACGGTCTTGATAAGCGCAAGAATGGCACAATCGCGGTTTATGATTTGGGCGGCGGCACATTCGACGTTTCAATTCTTGAAATCGGCGACGGCGTTTTCGAAGTGAAGTCGACGAATGGTGACACATTCCTCGGCGGTGAAGATTTCGATATGCGTCTCGTCGAATATCTCGCGGACGAATTTAAAAAAGAGCAAGGCATTGACCTCAAGAAAGACAAGCTCGCTCTGCAGCGTCTGAAAGAAGCCGCAGAAAAAGCGAAAATTGAATTGTCTTCCGCGGCACAAACAGAGATCAACCTGCCTTACATCACAGCGGATGCTTCGGGTCCGAAGCATTTGACGATGAAGCTCACGCGTTCGAAATTCGAATCCCTCGTTGACGATCTCGTACAGCGCACGATCGAGCCGTGCAAAAAAGCCTTGGCTGACGCAGGTATGAAGCCGGGTGAAGTTGACGAAGTCATTCTCGTCGGCGGCATGACGCGTATGCCGAAAGTCCAAGATGTTGTGAAAAACTTCTTCGGCAAGGAACCACACAAAGGTGTGAACCCTGACGAAGTCGTGGCGATCGGCGCGGCTGTACAAGCCGGTGTGTTGCAAGGCGATGTGAAAGATGTGTTGCTCCTCGACGTAACACCGCTCTCGCTCGGCATTGAAACATTAGGCGGCGTTTTCACACGTTTGATTGATCGCAACACAACGATCCCGACCAAAAAGAGCCAGGTCTTCTCGACCGCAGAGGATAATCAAACCGCTGTGACCATCCGCGTCTTCCAAGGCGAGCGCGAAATGGCTGCAGACAATAAGCTCCTTGGTCAATTCGATCTCGTCGGTCTTCCGCCCGCTCCACGCGGTGTGCCGCAAGTTGAAGTCACATTCGATATCGATGCCAACGGCATTGTGAATGTGTCGGCGAAAGATAAAGCGACAAACAAAGAACAACAGATCCGCATTCAGGCATCTGGTGGCCTTTCTGATGCCGACATCGAAAAGATGGTCAAGGATGCCGAAGCGCATGCGGCTGAAGATAAAGCCCGTCGCGAAATGGTCGAAGCGAAAAACCAAGCCGAGAGCCTCATGCACTCGACAGAAAAATCGCTTGCTGAACATGGCGACAAGGTTTCGGCTTCTGACAAGACCGCCGTTGAAAGCGCAATTGAAGCGTTGAAGACCGCGCTTGCCGGTGATGATGCTGAAACCATCAAGGCACGCACCACCGACCTCATGCAGGCGTCAATGAAACTCGGTGAAGCGATGTATGCAGCCCAGCAGAATGAAGCGGGTGCGGCTGAAGACGCAAAAGCTGATGGCGCGGAAGAAGATGTAATTGATGCCGACTTCCGCGAAGTGAATGACGACGACAAGAAGAAACGTGCGTGATTCTTATCTCGCGTAACTAACGATAACCCGGCGCGTTTATTCGCGTCGGGTTTTATTGCAAAAGATATGATTATTTATTGAGATGAATCTGGGCTGGAAAACGACATGAGCAAACGTGATTATTACGAAACGCTCGGTGTCTCTAAATCAGCAAGTGAAGCTGAATTAAAATCAGCCTTTCGCAAACTTGCTATGCAGCATCATCCGGACCGCAATCCTGGAAATGCTGATGCGGAAGTTAAGTTCAAAGAACTCAACGAAGCCTATCAAATCCTCTCAGACCCGCAAAAACGGTCGGCTTATGACCGCTTCGGTCATGGTGCGTTCGAGCAAAATGGCGGCGGCCCCGGTGGCTTCGGCTTTCAAGGCGATTTCGGCGCTTCGATGGCCGATATATTTGAAGATCTCTTTGGCGGACTTGGTGGCGGTCGTGGACAAAGACGCCAACCCGATGGGCGTGAACGAGGCGGCGATATTCGCTTCAATCTGCAAATCTCACTTGAAGAGGCGTTCTCCGGAAAAACGGCAACCATTACATTACCTACAGCGATCGCGTGTGAACCTTGCAGTGGTTCAGGTGCAACAGCAGGGTCAAAACCAAAGCCCTGCCCCACATGTAACGGCTATGGCCGTGTGCGCGCGAGCCAAGGATTTTTTGCGATTGAACGCACATGTCCGAAATGTCATGGCCGTGGACAGATTATCGAAAATCCATGTCGTTCATGCAGCGGCGAAGGACGTGTGACCAAAGAAAAAACTTTGTCAGTCACGATCCCAGCAGGTGTTGAAGAAGGCACACGCATTCGTTTGGCAGGCGAAGGCGAAAGCGGTTTGCGCGGCGGTCCCTCAGGCGACCTTTATATTTTCCTTTCAATTAAACCGCATCGCTACTTCCAGCGCGATGGTGCCGATCTCTATTGCCAGATTCCGATCTCTATGGTCACAGCTTCGCTGGGTGGTGATATTCGTGTGCCGATGATTGATGGCGAGGCGCGCTCAGTGGCGATCCCAGAAGGCACACAATCAGGACGACAGATTCGCATTCGAGGAAAAGGCATGCCTGTTTTGAGATCGCGTGATCATGGCGATCTTTATATTCAGGTGTCGGTTGAAACGCCTCAAAAACTTACGCCGCGCCAACGCGAATTGCTTAAGGAATTTGAAAGCGAAAGTTCACGCGAAACACATCCCGAGAGCGTGGGTTTCTTTTCGAAGATGAAAGAGTTCTTTACGGGCGGCGACGAAGCGTAAAATGCCGGATTGTTTGATCATGACCATCAGGGCTTGGTGGTCTGATGAACGCTCTCACAGAATTTTCTCACTCGCTTCGTTTCATTGCAACCGCAACACGCTACCCTTTAAAGATGGGTGCGATCTGGCCCTCCAGTCCTGAGCTTGCGAAGGCAATGGCTGATCAAGTGGATCCGCAGATCGAGGGTCCGATCATTGAGCTTGGCAGTGGCACGGGCAGTATCACGAAAGCTTTGATCGAACGTGGCATCGATGAGTCTCGGTTGATATTAATTGAGAGCCATCCTCATTTTTTTAGCGATCTTTGCGCACGCTATCCAAAAGCATATTGTTTTTGCGAAGACGCTTTTGCACTTCAAAATATTGCTGAACGAAATGATTTTCCAAAAGCGGCTGCGATAATTTCCGGTCTACCGCTTCGCACACAAAGCAAAACCCAAAGACAAAATCTTGTTCGCACAGGATTACGTCTCTTAAAGCCCGAAGCACCTTTTATTCAGTTTAGCTACGGACTAGATCCCCCTGTTGATGGTCGGGACCTCAACGTTCAGCCTTTCCCTGTCAAAACAATATGGAAAAACATACCGCCCGCTCGCATCTGGGTTTATCGCGACCTCGCGCATTCCGGTTGATTTGCCGCCAAGAATCTGGGACGCACAGCCTCACAAAATCGAGGATCAAGGGACGGGGTGCGGTGTGAGTCATATTTCCAATCAAGATCGCCTGATCGTTGCGCTGGATGTGCCGCACGTCAAAGAGGCCGAAGCCTTGGTCGAGCGTCTTGGCGACCATGTCACTTTTTATAAAATCGGCATGGAGCTTGTTTACGCGGGCGGTTTGGATCTCGTGCGCACGCTCTCAAAACAGGGCAAGAAGGTTTTTCTTGATCTCAAGCTTCACGATATTCCAAACACGGTTGAACGCGCGACCGCGCGGCTTGCCGATTTGGGTGCGACCTTTCTCACCGTCCATGCCTTCCCGCAAACCATGAAGGCGGCAAAGGCAGGAAAGGCCCAAAGCGGCCTCAAGATCCTCGCTGTGACGGTTATGACCTCTTATGATGACCAAGATCTTCAGGATGCGGGTTATGGCTGCTCCGTGCGTGAACTTGTAAAGCGCCGCGCGGGGCAAGCCAAAGACATTGGCATAGATGGTTTGATCCTCTCGCCGGAAGAAGTGGGCGAGATACGCGCTCAGCTTGGGCCGGGAATGGCACTCGTGACACCAGGCATCAGGCCCGCATCAGCCGCCAAGGGCGACCAGAAACGGGTGATGACACCCTCCGAGGCACTCCACGCGGGCGCGGATCATCTGGTCATCGGTCGTCCGGTGACGGCGGCGGCGGATCCCGTGGCCGCAGCCATCGCGATTCAGAAAGAAATTGCCGCCGCTCTCGGTTGACCGCGAAAGCGCAATCGCGTTTTGTGCCGCTTAGTCAATTTTCAAAACCGGATTTGGAAACTCCTCCATGACCGATCTCAAAGTGATTGTTGTTGGTGCGGCGGGTCGCATGGGGCGGATGCTCATCCAAACCGTTGCCGCGACCGAAGGCCTGCATCTCGTGGGCGCGATTGAACGTGAGGGCGCGCCGACGCTCGGTCAAGACTCAGGACTTCTTTCTGGCATAGGTGCTAATGGCGTTTTAATCAGCGACGACCCTTTGCCGCTCTTTGCCAAAGCGGATGCGGTGATCGATTTCACAACACCAGCTTCAACCACTCATTTCGCAGCGCTCGCAGCGCAAGCACGCATTGTTCATGTGGTCGGTACCACCGGCATGCAATCGGAAGATCTCGAGAAACTTGAAGCCGCCGCACGTCACGCCGTGATCATTCGATCAGGCAATATGAGTCTCGGCGTTAATCTTTTAGCCGCGCTGGTCAAACGTGTTGCGGCAACTTTGCAAGAAGATTTCGATATTGAGATTCTTGAAATGCATCATCGCATGAAAGTGGATGCGCCTTCAGGCACAGCGCTTCTTTTAGGTGAAGCCGCGGCCGAAGGACGAAAGATTTCACTTGATGAGGCAAACACCGTGCGCGTGCGCGATGGTCATACAGGCGCGCGCGAAGCAGGACGGATCGGTTTTGCCTCTTTGCGCGGTGGCTCAGTGGTTGGCGATCACAGTGTGATTTTTGCGGGCCCTTCGGAACGCATCACGCTGTCGCATCACGCCGAAGATCGTGGAATTTTTGCGCGCGGCGCTGTGCGAGCGGCTATATGGGGACGTGGTCAAAAGCCGGGTCTCTATTCAATGATGGATGTGCTTGGCTTGAGTGATGTTTAAGTTCGGATTTTTCAGTTCGCCTGCACAAGCCTGAAAACATGATTCGACAGGAGATAAACTATGGAGCGGTTGCTCGTTCTCGTTCGTCACGGTCAAAGTGATTGGAATCTCAAAAATCTTTTTACCGGTTGGAAGGATCCCGATCTGACTGAAAAGGGTCAAGCGGAAGCGAAAGCGGCGGGCCAACGATTGAAAGCCTTGGGTCTAAATTTTGATATCGCTTTCACTTCGGCACTTACCCGTGCACAACATACATGTCGTTTAATTTTGAATGAATTGAATCAGAATGATCTCAAGACCATTCGCGAACAGGCTTTGAACGAACGCGACTATGGTGATCTTTCAGGCCTCAACAAAGACGATGCCCGCGCGAAATGGGGCGAAGAGCAAGTGCATGTCTGGCGCCGCTCTTATGACGTGCCGCCACCGAATGGCGAGAGCTTGAAAGACACCGTCGCGCGCGTCTTGCCCTATTATTGCCAGGAGATTCTACCGCGTGTGTTACGAGGCGAACGAGTGATTGTTGCTGCGCATGGCAATTCACTGCGTGCGCTTGTGATGGTTCTTGATCGCCTAACGCCCGATACAATTCCGTCGATCAGCATTCTTGATGATAATGACACGCAGCGTCGCATAGATGAACTCGCGGCCATTCTTCATGACTGCGTGACAAAAGGCGCTTCTGTTAATTTCATGAATCCGTTCACGATGACTGAAGCAGTGAGTTTTTTTAAAGACACTGCAGAAGCAGTTCAACGTGGCGAGGTTGTTTTGTTCGCTGCTCTTGAAAATGATCAAGCGGTGGGCACATGTCAGCTTGTACCCGCGAAGAAGCCTAATCAAAAACATCGTGCCGATCTTGCGAAATTGCTTGTGCATTCGCACTATCGTCACAAAGGCATTGGCGCGTCGTTGCTCGCCGCGGCTGATCAAGAAGTAAAGCGGCGTGGGTTAAAGCTTGTGACCCTTGATACCGCGCTCGATACAGCAGAACGACTTTATGAACGAGCGGGCTATATTCGCGCGGGCGTTATTCCCAATTTCGCACTGTGGCCGGATGGTGGTTATTGCGACACGGTTTATTTTTATAAATGGTTTGATTGATCGGGCGAAAATGACACGCGTCGAAATCAAACCCGGTGTCATTTATTTTCCGGCACTCTTAAATCGTGAAGAGCAGGAAGCGCTGCGCGATGAAATTTACGCTGCGATCAAAGCTGCGCACTTATTTCAATCAACAATGCCGCGTTGGGGCAATCCGATGTCG
>RFZR01000341.1 GCA_009920595.1 Alphaproteobacteria bacterium
TCCCAGTGTGGCTGATCATCCTCTCAGACCAGCTACTGATCGTCGCCTTGGTGAGCCGTTACCTCACCAACAAGCTAATCAGACGCGGGCCGATCCTTCGGCGATAAATCTTTCTCCTTTCGGACGTATCCGGTATTAGCACAAGTTTCCCTGAGTTATTCCGAACCGAAGGGTACGTTCCCACGTGTTCCTCACCCGTCTGCCACTCCCCTTGCGGGGCGTTCGACTTGCATGTGTTAAGCCTGCCGCCAGCGTTCGCTCTGAGCCAGGATCAAACTCTCAAGTTGTAGAGTAAGATCTGGTCTCGATCACATCACGTTCTTGACGGAGATCATTCACCCCGAAAGGCGAATGAGCTCTTGCTTTTGAGAAAAACGCTTTGTTCAAGGGGTTACCTTGAACCGCAAGGACTCCGCCGTCCGCGTTTCTCTTTCTTTCTATTCACTTGTCAAACAGCCACATCCGAAGATGTCCTACGATGTCTTCAACCGGCAAACGTTTCTGCCTGACCTGAGTCAGGCGATGCAGTGCCCGAGAGTACCGGAAACGTTTAACCGGCCGCCGCCTTGAGGCAGCGACGCCGTGTGTGGGGCGTATATAGTCGGGGGGCTTTTTCCCTGTCAACACAGAAAGTCGAATTTTTTTGCAAAAGATTCATGAACTATTCCTACCCCATTGAAATAATTGATAAAACAGCCCGAGTTTATGCCTGTTATTTCAGCATGAGCAAAGCCGTGGACCGCGCTTTGACTGGACCTCTGCCCTTCCCCTGCCGTATTCTTACGGAGAACAGCGGCCGGAACCGCAGCGGGGATTAGGGCATTGACGGATATTACGGCTGTTCAGGCACCGGCTCGCCCGTTAGGGCTCACGGACCGGAAAGTCCGGCCCATGGTCCGGAGGGGCGATCGGTCGGGCGACCATCTACCGCCTCTTGATGACCGCTTTCGTCCCGATGACTTTGCGCCCCCCCGCGTAAACCTACGCTGGTTGATTGGTGCGATCCTTACCGGTTTCGCGGGTGCGGGATTAATCGGCTCAGCAATTTTCTATTCGCTCGATCGTAACACGACGACGATTGTGAAACCCGACATCATGACGCTCGCGCGATTAGGGGACGACAATCTTACGGGAACAACGCTCTCTAAAGGAGATCGTCTTGTTGCCACCGAATTGATCTCGGCACGCCAAAGCTTCAAAGCGCCAACGCCGGTGAAAGTCGGCGATCAAGAGATCATCAAATTACAGCCCTATGTGCGCGTCGCAACAAATCTCGTTCTCGCGCCTATAGGCTATAACAATGATATCCCGAGTTTTGACCCTCTGAAAATCTTCGCGGGCGCCGATGATGCGGAAGTCCCCAAACTTGAAGTCCGCGTCGCCGATAATGATCCGGATGTTTCATTGAAGCGACGCGCCCTAAACGGAACAAAATTCGATACGGCAACATCATTTGCATTAAGCGATATACAAATTGAGTCACAGGTAGAAGAAGCGCGCAAAGCGGCCATCAATCTAGGCCGCGCTATGCCCACAACTTTCGGTGACCAGCAATTTCTAACGCGCACACTGCCGCTCGCCACCGGCCCTGCAACAACGGCCAATCTCGATACAGCGTTCTCAAATATTCAGATCAGCGTTGTTCCAGAGAATGTTACCGATATCGCCAAAAAACCGCCAAAGCCTCTCGCCGTCCAGGCGACGAGCGATGAGCGCGTGATCACTTTGAAAAAATCAGACCCCATCGACCGTGTCTTGATTGCTAATCGCGTTGCCTCACCAATTGCAAAAGAGGCCGCAAAAATCATCTATCA
>RFZR01000342.1 GCA_009920595.1 Alphaproteobacteria bacterium
GAGCGAATAGACGTCCTGCACACGCGGTGGCGGCGCTTTGCCTGCGGCGCGCGCTTCATCCGGATAAAGCGTTTCACGCGCATCGGCCGAGCAGCGTTTCGAGCCTTCTGTGATCTTGCGGATATTCGACGCGATCTTGCGCTGGCCTTCATGCGGGCGCGCTTTGTGGACGCGCGGATCAAAGGCTGCGAGTTCGCCGCGCATGGCTTCAAGCGAGAGGCACATGCCGATGTCGGCCGCTTTGCGAATGCGCTTTGCATCATAAATGGCGAGCACGGCAATGGCGAGCGAGACCGTCGAGCCGTTGATCAAAGCGGACGCATCTTTCGCATGCAATGTGAAATCAGGCTCGAGTCCTGCTTTCTTGATCGCATCGCGCGCGGGCATGCGCTTGCCCTTGTAAATGATTTCCGCTTCGGGAAATCCGCACAGTGCACCCGACATATGCGCGAGCGGCGCGAGATCACCCGAGGCACCGACAGAGCCCTTAGCCGGAATGACGGGGATCAAGCCCTTGTTCAAAAAATCGAGAAGCCGATCCACAACTTCAACACGCGGGCCGGAATAATTCGATGCAAATGCATTCGCGCGAAGTAACATTGTGGCGCGGACGATATCTTCGTCCAAAGGTTCGCCGATGCCGGTCGCATGCGCGTAAATCGATTTCGTCTGATAGGCCGCCATATCCGACATCAACACGCGCTGATCTTTGAAAAGACCGACACCGGTGTTGAAGGAATACATCAGCGGCGCATTGTCATTCATCCATTCTTTGTCGATGAAGGCACGCGTGGCCGCGATGCGCTCGCGCGCTTTCGGCGACAGGGCTGCCTTCTCGTAGCGACCATTAGCGGACGGGCGCGCGACGCGCACCACACCTTCGATTGTCAGTTTTGCGCCATCAATCGTGACCGTCATCATCCACTCCTGTCGAAACCAAGTCCTTGAGCAAACCGCGTTGTCGCGCCTTTACCGCTCATCCCTTACTTCGCCTCACGGCGACGTTGGAAGGCTTCTGCAATATCGCCTGCCGCATCTTCAAGTGTGATATAGCGATCATCGAGATTGCGGTAGGCCTGAATGATCGTCTGCCAAAGCACCTCATCGGGCTTGACCTTTATCAGACCATTCTTGGCGGCCAGGCGATAAAGCCGCTTGGCCCCCGCTTCGCGTGTGAGGCCACCCTCGGCAATTAGTTGATCAATCCGGTCCCGCTCAGACTCGAGCGCCGATGCATTTGAATCGCGGCTCGCGGGTAAAGGAATAATCAGGCTTGCGGCAAGTGCCTCAGCTGTCACGCTCACCGTCCGGAAAGGTTCAACCGGCTCGGACGCCATTTGTTCGACCGCCGGAGGTTTGGGCGTTGTCGACGCCGCGCCGCCCCGCATCAGGGTCTTGTTTTCGGATTTCGCTGCGGTTGTCGTGGCCGCATCAGAGGCTTCAGCGGCAGTGATCCCGCTTCCCTGCGGCGTGGGCGATAGACCTTGGCATGCGGCCATCGCAAGGGTGACAACGAAAATCGGCAGAATTCGACGCATCACTCACCCCTCCAACCGCATTTTTCAACAAGGCATCCCGGTTCAGCGAAAAGCCCGGCCCCTTTTTGGCATGAAACTCGCTCTAACGCTGCCACGTTGTGACAAAGACCCGCTTAATTTTTTGTTTCCGAAGCCGTCTTCTCCCTCAAGATTGGCACGAAACGAAAGAATGGACCCGCTATGAGCGCAGAAATCATCAATCTTGCGAGCCTGAGAGCGGATCGTCGTCGTGAAACCGATCAACGTGAAGAAGCCTTTTTGCG
>RFZR01000343.1 GCA_009920595.1 Alphaproteobacteria bacterium
CGTTCGCGGGTGATCTTTGCTTCTTTGACAACTTCGCCGACGAGATCATTGAGCGCCGCGCGTACGGCGTCGGTCATCTCATTCTCGCCACCTGGATTCATCATCACATAGGAGACGCGGCTCATCAGATCTTCGCCGAAGCGGATCTGCGGGTTCATGAGACCTGCAGAGGCCAAAGTCTCACCTGTGTAAAGATCCGAAAGATGCGCGGCGATTGTTGTTGAGCCAACGTCAACGGCGACGCCATAGGCGGTCTCAACAAGGCCCGGATAAATGCCAACAATATCGTGGCCTTTACGAACGGCGACGGTCACCTTCCATTCACCCGCGCGCAATGTCTTTTGCAGCGTGTTCAGCACACGCAAATCAGGCATTGAAGCCTCGATATTCCATTGCGCCTTCAACGCTTCGCAGAGGCGTGTGAAGTCGGATGAAGGTTCATCGATGTTCGGCTCTGCCACTTCGATGAAATGCAAACGCACGACGGGCTCAAGCGCGATTTGTCGCGTGTCAGCGCTTTTGCGCACGACTTGGCGATGCACCTGGCTCTCAGGTGGCACATCAATGACCACATCGCCGCAGAGTTTTGCCTGACAGCCCAAGCGACGATGCGCGCCGAGCGCGCCACGCTTATTGGCGTAACGCTCTTCGACTTGATTCCATTCTGTCAAATGATTTTCGGCTGAACTAATGCCGTGCTTGGCGAAATCGCCTTCCGCGACAAGAATTTGGCAACGGCCGCAAATGCCGCGACCACCGCACACACTATCGACATCCACACCGAGTGAACGCGCCGCTTCAAGCACCGAAGTGCCCTCAGCAAAATCGCCGCGCTTGCCCGAAGGTGTGAAAACGATTCGATGTGTCGACATGATTTACTCGCGATTGCGACGACGGCCCTCGCGGCCGCGACGATCTCCAGCTGCCCCCTCTGCACCTTCCGGCGCGGGTTCGCGATATTTGCGGATCCAATTGCCGCAATTCGGATCGTGACCCATCATCACATCCGCACCGAGAATGGCTTGAATGTCTTCGGCATGGAGCGGGTTCATGATCGCGGACGTCATGCCGGCACCTATCGCCATCGGCATAAAGGCAGCGGCAAGACCACGACGGTTCGGCAAGCCGAATGAGAAGTTCGATGCACCGCAAGTCGTGTTCACTTTCAATTCTTCACGCAAACGACGAAGGAGATGCAACAGCTTGCGACCCGCATCATTCAACGCACCGACCGGCATCACGAGTGGATCAACAACCACATCTTCTTTCGGAATGCCGTAATCCGCCGCGCGTTGCACAATCTTCTTCGCGACTTCAAAACGCACATCGGGATCTTCCGAAATGCCTGTCTCGTCATTCGAGATGGCGACAACAGCCGCACCATATTTTTTGACAAGCGGCAGAACTGATTCAAGACGCTCTTCTTCGCCCGTCACCGAATTCACAAGTGCTTTGCCTTTGTAAACCGCAAGGCCGCTTTCAAGCGCTGCGACAATCGAAGAGTCAATGGAGAGAGGCACATCCGTGACGTCTTGCACGCGCTTGATCGCTTCAGCGAGGATCGCGGGTTCATCGGCAAGCGGGATGCCGGCATTCACGTCGAGCATCTGCGCGCCCGCTTCTACTTGCGCCAGCGCGTCGGCGACAACGCGTGTGTAATCACCGGCGGCCATTTCGGCAGCAAGCAATTTGCGGCCTGTCGGATTGATGCGTTCGCCGATCATAACAAAACGGCGCTCGAAGCCGATCACGACTTCCTTTTTATGCGAAGAGAGAACGGTATCGGTCATCGGAAATCCT
>RFZR01000344.1 GCA_009920595.1 Alphaproteobacteria bacterium
CATTCCGAATCTCCGATAGTCCCACCAAGCAAACCGGACCGGGCGCGCCCACGCGCGGCCTCTTTTTCCGGACGCACCCGATTACCCGCTTTGCGCCGGTCTTGGCAACTCGTATAAGCGGTTTCTGGGTGATACTTTTTGTCATTCCGCCTCTAAATTCGCACTTCATTCATCAAAGCAGTCAAAATGTCCGATCCAGTCATCCTTATTCCGGCCCGAATGGCCTCGACCCGACTGCCGGGAAAGCCTCTGGCCGATATTTGTGGCGAACCGATGATCGTCCATGTCTGGCGGCGGGCGCAGGAAGCGGGCATTGGCCCCGTTATTGTGGCGACCGACACGCCCGAAGTGATCGCGGCGATTGAGCGCGTGGGCGGCATCGCCATCATGACGCGGGCGGACCATCCCTCGGGTTCCGACCGGATCCATGAAGCCGTCGAGGCTTTCGACCCCGAAGGGCGTCACGATGTCATCGTGAATGTGCAAGGCGATTTGCCGACGATTGATCCTGAAGCGATTGCCGCTTCCGTACCGCCGCTTGCGGATAAAGGCGTCGACATCGCGACTTTGATCACCGAGATTAAACGTGAGGAAGAAAAGACCGATCCCAATGTTGTGAAAGCGATTGTGAGCGGCATTGGGCCCGCACATTTTCGTGCGCTTTATTTTACGCGCGCCACCGCACCAACAGGTCCTGGCCCGCTTTATCATCATATCGGGCTTTATGCTTGGCGGCGTTCGGCACTGCAACGTTTTGTGACGTTGAAGCCTTCACCGCTTGAAATTCGCGAGCGGCTTGAACAATTGCGCGCGCTTGAAGCGGGCATGAGGATTGATGCCGCTTTGGTTGATGATGTACCGCTTGGTGTCGATGCGCCACATGATCTCGAACGCGCGCGCGCTGTGATCGCTGCACGGGCAAAACATCATTAAAAAGACTTTCATGGATCGGGGAAGACGATGAGTGCGAAAAAATTAATTGCCTATCAAGGTGAACCCGGTGCGAATTCTGATATTGCGTGTCGTGATGTGTTTCCTGATTGGACGCCTTTGCCGTGCGCCTCGTTTGAAGACGCGCTTGGTGCCATTCAAGATGGCACGGCGGAACTCGGTATGATTCCGATTGAGAATTCACTCGCCGGTCGAGTCGCCGACATTCATCATTTCCTGCCGCAATCGGGTTTGCATATTATAGGCGAATATTTTTTGCCGATTCATTTTCAATTGCTCGCTATACCAGGCGCGACGATGAGCGATATCAAATCGGTGCATAGCCATGTGCATGCCTTAGGCCAATGCCGTAAGATCATTCGTCAGTATGGATTAAAGCCCGTGATTGCAGGCGACACCGCTGGCTCAGCGCGTGAAGTCTCCGAATGGGGCGATAAAAGTAAAGCCTCGCTGGCAACGAAACTCGCCGGCGAGATCTACGGCTTGAAGACGCTTGCCGAGAATGTCGAAGACTCGGAGAACAACACCACGCGCTTTGTGATTTTATCGAAAGAGCCGCGCTGGGCGAAGCCGAATAATGGTCCGACCGTGACGACATTCTTGTTCCGCGTGCGCAACGTACCGGCAGCACTCTACAAAGCATTGGGTGGCTTTGCGACCAATGGCGTCAATATGACGAAGCTTGAATCTTATATGGTCGATGGCTCTTTCTCAGCGACGCAATTTTTGGCCGATGTTGATGGCCACCCTGAAGATCCGGGGTTGAAATTCGCACTGGAAGAGCTCGATTTCTTTTCACGCGAAGTAAAAATTCTGGGCGTCTATCCCGCGCATCCTTTTCGGGTGAAG
>RFZR01000345.1 GCA_009920595.1 Alphaproteobacteria bacterium
GCGCGTGCGAGTTTCAACATCCGCTTTAATGACAAATGGACGCAAGACTCGCTCAAAGCGGAGATTGAAAATCGCTTGCGTCTGATTGCCGGAAACAACGTGCGTTATATAGTAACATTCGAACCTTCGAATGCGGATTCTTTTGTCACCGCACCCGGTCCTTTTGTCGATATGGCGATCCAATCGATTGAACAATCAACAGGCATCCGTCCGGAGCTTTCGACTTCAGGCGGCACATCAGATGCGCGCTTCATTAAAAATTACTGCCCCGTGATCGAATTCGGTCTGGTCGGACAAACCATGCATCAGATCGATGAGCGCGTACCGGTTGCCGATATCGTTAAACTTGAAACAATCTATCGCGGCTTTCTTGCACGCTATTTTTCCTGAGAACCACAACGGCTTGCGGGCGTCTTTCGGCGGACTTTCCAAATCCCGAAAGCCGGATTATCACCGCACAGCATTTTATGAGATTGAGAGGGGCGCATCATGGCTCATCCTTCAGAGCAGCTTGTCACGGTTTTCGGCGGATCGGGGTTCATCGGCCGTCATGTCGTGCGCGCTTTGGCCAAACGCGGCTATCGGGTGCGGGTGGCGGTGCGCCGTCCGGATTTGGCGAATTTCCTCCAGCCTTTGGGCAATGTCGGCCAAATTCACGCCGTTCAGGCCAATTTGCGCTATCCGGACTCGGTCGCCCGCGCGGTGAAGGGTGCGGATGCCGTCGTCAATCTCGTCGGCATTCTCGCAGAAAAAGGCCGCCAGCGTTTCGACATTGTCCAGGCTAGTGGCGCGAAAGCGATCGCCGACGCGGCGGCACGTGAAGGCATCACCCGCTTTGTACAAATGTCAGCCATCGGCGCTGATGCCGAGTCGCCCTCCGCCTATGCGCGCTCCAAAGCGGCGGGCGAAGAGGCTGTGAAAATCGCCATCAAAGACGCGATCATCCTGCGCCCCTCCATCGTGTTCGGCCCTGAAGATGACTTCTTCAACCGCTTTGCGGCGCTCGCACGCGTGATGCCGGCTTTACCTTTGATCGGCGGCGGCGAGACAAAATTCCAACCCGTCTTTGTGGGCGACGTGGCGGAAACGGTGGCACGCGCGATTGATGGACAATTGAAATCGGGTGCAACCTATGAGCTCGGCGGCCCTGAAGTGAAGAGCTTCCGCGCGTTAATGGAAGCGGTGTTGAAAATCACCAATCGCCGCCGCGCGCTGCTCCCTCTCCCCTTCCCGCTCGCGCGCATTCAGGCAGGCGTGATGGAAATCGCGAATGCGGTTTCCTTCGGCTTGATGCCGCACGCGCTGCAATTAACGCGTGATCAGGTGACCTTGCTCGAACGCGACAATGTTGTCTCAGCCGAAGCCGCACAAGCGGGCCTGACGCTTGAAGGCATCGGCATCAAGGGCGAGACCATTGATGCCATTGTGCCCTCTTATCTCTACCGCTTCCGCAAAGCGGGACAATTCGAGAAAATGGCAGACGCGTGAGCGTTTAATTTTCGCTCGCTCAACCGTCATTGCGCGTAATGACGAACTAGTTATTCACCACTCTTCTCTCTAACCTCTCCCTGAGCGCATTCGCTTCGCTCTGTGTGTCTTCGAGCAGTGAACACAATAAAGTGGCGGCGTTGAGAATCGCCTCGTCGCGCTCTTCACCAAAATTCACTTCGTCACGCAACGCGACCATGACGCCATGAAGCGCGACGCTGAATTGCTCAAACGCGTTTAGAAATGTCATGGGCTGAGTGTAATCAAATGTCGGCATTTTGCGTGTCACCTCATCTCTTGAAAGAGAACGAC
>RFZR01000346.1 GCA_009920595.1 Alphaproteobacteria bacterium
CTACTTATTGCAATTCGTATGGACCCTACGGCGGAATTCAATGTAATACATACGGTGGCTATAACATACCGCCCCAAATAGATAATTTCGATATGAACGATGGTTTGCGAGAGAGATTTGTCAATACATGTATGGCAAAAAAAGGTTATTCAATAAAAATTATGCCATATTGTAAAGATGGCGAGAGCGGTTACTCAGCGTTGGACCCCGCTCCAGTTTTATCGAAAATTCATTGTATTGAAAAAACTTCACCCCGCATTCAATGACAGTGATACGTTCCATTCTTGCGATTGTGATGACAACGGTTCTTATCTAAACCACCGCCGTGTGCGAACGCTTTTCCTACAAACGCAATCGACAAAATAACAACCAACACTTTTCGAACAGTATTCATTTCAACTCAGCGAAAGCGTTTGAGACACCCCTACTCATCCAAACCTTAAGCGGGACCACATCATCAGAAAAGCGGTTCAGATGCTGAATGGGTATAAGATCATCGATGCGTCCACAAAGGCGGACACCAAAGCGAACACCGACGGGAAACCGTCGTTATAACTCGTTATAACTTTTCGTTAGACACCCATTTCGACGGTGTGTCTCTCTAACTTATTGATATCATTGGGAAAATGGTGGAGCCAGGCGGGATCGAACCGCCGACCTCTTGCATGCCATGCAAGCGCTCTCCCAGCTGAGCTATGACCCCGTTATTCCATTCAGGTTTCAGGAATGGGCTCCTGACCCTTTTGCGGCAAGGCGGCCGCAAGAACAGCGGGGTCTATAGCCCTCCGGTTGAGGCAACTCAAGCCCAAACCGGATCAGGACCCCGCAACCTTCTTATAAACTCAGCTTTCCTCGTCGTCTTCGATGTCGCCATCGATGAGATCGGCAACATCATCATCGCCTTCTTCCTCTTCTTCGAGGAAGGTTTCATCTTCTTCGATGTCGTCTTCAATCTCGACATCGTCGATCGGCAGATCCTTGCCCTCTTCTTCCGCCTCGACATCGTCGAGCGACACGAGCTCGGGAGCATCAGCGGCAACGCCAACATCAGCATCGTCATCCTCTGTGGCTTTCGCCGCGATTTCGGGGCGAACAGCTGCGACAGCCGGCACGAAAACCGTGCTGCATTTCGGGCAGATGATCGGATCTTTATGAAGATCATAAAATTTAGCGCCGCAGCTCTGGCATAGACGCTTGGTGCCGAGTTCCGGTTTTGCCAAGGGAAACCTCTTCTCTTTCAAATATTCTCGCAACAGACGCTCAAGAAACGCCCGGGGCGGCTGCGGCTCTCATCATCTCGCTGGCAATCCGCGCCTTGCGGGATGACGGGCCGTTTCGACTGTGATAGTGCGCGGGTATTCATCCCAGACGGCGAGCCGCGTCAAGCCCTTCTTCCAGAGAATTCCGAAATGTCCAAGTCCCATGAGGGTTCGCCCCAGCCGTTAACCGCCGTCAAATCGAAGCCGCTTTCCGGTCTTGTCCATCTGCCGGGGGATAAATCCATCTCGCATCGCGCGATGATTTTCGGTCTTTTGTCGGTTGGTGAAACCCATGTCACCGGATTGCTCGAAGGCGATGATGTGTTGCGCACGGCGGAAGCGTGCCGCGCGCTTGGCGCGAAAATCGACCGCATCGGCGAGGGCGAGTGGCGCATTCACGGCGTCGGTATCGGCGGCTTGCGCTCGCCTGAAGCCGTGCTTGATTTCGGCAATGCCGGCACCGGCTCGCGCTTGATGATGGGTGTTGTGGGTGGCCATCCGATTGAGGCGACATTCGATGGCGACGCGTC
>RFZR01000347.1 GCA_009920595.1 Alphaproteobacteria bacterium
TCGAGTGTTGTATTTTGATAGAAATAACGAAGGCGCCTTACTTTGGCCCATGCCGAATAAATCCCAATCGTGATGATCGAGAGCAGAACATTGACGATCCAGATTTTGAAGTAAGCGAATGTTCCACCGCTGAAGACAAAAGAATGTTCACGAAATTCCGGAGAAGCGCTCTGACTTACCCGACTGTTCAGTGCATCGCTCATCTTTTTTGCCTTTTTTCAAACTCTATATTGATGCTCAACTATGATTTCTCTGCAAGCTTCTTCAAGTTGTAAAGCGCTTCAAGTGCGTCTTTAGGCGTGAGATCATCCGGATGAATCGCTTCAAGCGCTTCGTGGATCGGATCTGGGCCCGATACTACACGCGAGGAATTTTGCTTCACGACTGTTGAGAAGAGCGGCAATTCGTCAAGCATCACATCGACGGAAGAATGCCGATCGGAAGCTTCAAGCTCAGCAAGAATCATCGACGCACGATCGATCACGCTGCGTGGCAAACCGGCAAGACGCGCAACATGAATGCCATAGGATCGATCTGCCGTGCCCGCAATCACTTCATGCAAAAATATAACTTCGCCTTTGTGATCAGTCACCCGCATCGTCGCATTTTTGAGGCGCGGTAATTTTTGAGTGAGTGCGGTTAATTCATGAAAATGTGTTGCAAAAAGCGCACGGCAGCGATTGACTTCATGAAGATGTTCAATCGTGGCCCATGCAATCGAGAGACCGTCAAAAGTCGCTGTGCCGCGCCCGATTTCATCAAGAATCACGAGAGATTGCGGCGTGGCTTGATTGAGGATCGCAGCCGTTTCGATCATCTCAACCATGAAGGTAGAGCGACCGCGCGCCAAATCATCCGCGGCCCCCACACGCGAAAACAAGCGATCAACAAGCCCGATACGCGCGCTCTTTGCCGGCACAAAACATCCCGCCTGGGCCATGATCGCGATTAAAGCATTTTGTCTCAAATAGGTTGATTTACCGGCCATGTTCGGACCGGTGACAACAAGAATGCGTCCACCCTCTTCATGTTCGGGCGGCGAGAGATCCGATTCATTGGCGACAAAAGAAACGCCCGAGCGCCGAAGTGCTTGCTCAACAACCGGATGACGACCACCCTCAATGATAAATTCAAGTCCCTCTGTCATCACGGGTCGCGTATGATTGAGATCATCAGCCAATTCGGCAAGCGCGGTTGCCACATCAATGATGGCAAGGGCCTCAGCGGCACGTCTGATCGCTTCAGTTGCTTCAATCAAGCGGTTCGCGAGGGTTGAAAAGAGATCAAGCTCTAAAGCAAGCGCACGATCACCGGCGGAAGCAATTTTTCCGGCGAGCTCGGCAAGCTCCGCCGTTGAAAAGCGCATCGCGCCTTGCATGGTTTGCCGGTGAATGAAAGTTTCAACATGCGGCGGTTTGAGAAATTCTTCACCATTGGCTTGCGGCACTTCGATGAAATAGCCCAAAAAATTATTGAATTTGATTCTGAGTGTACGCGCGCCTGTTAATGCAACATAATCCGCTTGCAATTTCGCGATCACTTTGCGGCTTTCATCCCGCAACGCACGGATATCATCGAGCTCTTTTGAAAAGCCTTCGCGGATAAATCCGCCATCGCGCTTGTTGAGCGGAACATCATCTGCAAGCGCAGCGTTCAGAAGATTGGGAAGTTCTGCATTAACGGCAAGAAGCGCTTTGCGCGCGTGTTCGATTTCATCGGGAAGCGTGTGATCGCTTGGAAGTGTTGCGGCAATTTGTTTAACCGTTGAGAGGG
>RFZR01000348.1 GCA_009920595.1 Alphaproteobacteria bacterium
TTCGGGAACGATTGCCCCCTGAAGGAGACCCAGAACCCATGACACCCGAACAACGCATCGAGAAACTCGGCCTCGCTTTGCCGCAGGCGGCGGGCGCGGTCGCCAATTATGTCCCTTGGGCGATCAGCGGGAATGTCGTGATGACCTCGGGCAATCTGCCGTGGCGTGACGGCAAGCTCATCTACACGGGTCGCATCGGTCGCGAGCTTTCGGGGGATGACGGCTATCGCTCCTGCCAGCTCTCTTGTTTGAACGCGATTGCGCAAATCAAAGAGGCGGTCGGCGAGCTTGCAAAGGTCAAACGCATCATTCGCCTTGAAGGTACAATGTGGGTGGACGAAACTTACAAAGATCATCCGAAATGTTTGAATGGCGCATCCGATCTGATCAATGAAGTCTTCCAAGAAAAAGGACGGCACACGCGCATGATCTATACCAATCCGGTTATGCCGCTCGATTGCACATCGCTCGTTGTTCTCTACGCGGAAATTTGAACATGGATGATAGGCACCAAGCTGAACTCGATCGTGCGCTGTCACCTGGGTACGGCATGGTCGGTCAAAGATTACTCTCGGAGACGGATACGGTTCGCGTCTGGCGGATAGATCTTCACCCTGGTGAACGCGTTCCCTTTCATACCCATGTGTTGAATTATTTCTGGACAGCCTTGAGCGCGGGACGGTCACGCTCTGCTTTTGCTGATGGAAAGAGCGTTGAAACAAGTTACGAGATCGGTACAACAAAACATTTCACCTACGGCGAAGGCGAGCGCATGGTGCATGATCTTGAAAATATCGGTGATACGGTTTTGAGCTTCACGACGGTCGAGCTAAAAATCGGCAGCGCCAACGAACCCCTGCCTCTTCCGATCAAAGCCGAACAGTAAGAAACGCGACGCGAGCACAAAGACATGACCATGGCCGACATCAAGGATTTCTCCAAAGGCGCAGCCTTCGTGAAAGACGATTATGTGCCCGTTGCTGAGGCACAGATTTCCATTCTTGATTGGGGCTTCAGCCGCTCGGATGTCACTTATGATGTGGTTCATGTTTGGCATGGTGGTTTTTTCAGGCTTGACGATCATCTTGATCGCTTCGAGCGTTCCCTTCATGCGATGCGGCTGGTACCCCCTTATTCTCGTGACGAGATGAAAGTCATTCTTGATCGTTGCGTGTCTTTATCAGGATTGCGTGAATCATATGTGGCGATGATCTCGACACGCGGTCGCCCGAAGATTTTTGGATCGCGCCGGCCTGCAGATTGCGCCAATACCTTTATGGCCTATGCAGTACCATGGATCGATATTGTACCAAAAGACGTGCAAGAACGCGGCGCGCATATACGCATCGCTTCCAAGCAGCGTATCAGCCCCGAAGCCGTGGATCCGACGGTCAAAAATTATCATTGGGGCGATTTCACTCAAGGGCTTCTTGAAGCGCATGATGAGGATTTCGACACGACCCTGCTTCTCGACCATGAAGGCTATGTCACGGAAGGGCCGGGATTTAACGTGTTTATCATTCGTGACGGAAAGATCTTCACGCCGGATCGGGGCGTGCTTGAAGGCATCACGCGAAAAACCGCGCTTGAACTTTGCGCGCTCAAAAACATAAAAGCGGAAATTGCCCCTCTGCGTTATGAAGATCTGATGGCAGCGGATGAAGCTTTTTGCACATCAACCGCAGGCGGCATTGTTCCTGTCGCAAAGATCGATCAGCACATCATGAGCAATGGACGACCCGGGCCATTAAGCACGATGTTGCGTGACTTT
>RFZR01000349.1 GCA_009920595.1 Alphaproteobacteria bacterium
GCGCAGAATTGTCAGATTTTTGCGATTGCGATAGGGCCGCAAATATCCGAGCGACGCAGACGAGCGGCGGCGATTGCGTTGCGTGAGCTGATAAAAGCCGAGCCCTGCCTGCTGGCGACCGTTGAAATCATGATTATGCGGAATGCCAAGCTCTTGGCCCGCGCGAATAAATGCATCGCAAATCGGCAAAGTGGCAACCGGCATCGAGACACCAAGCGGCCCGCCATAACTATGATAATCATCAGCAAAGCGCTCATTGTCTTCGGCGCGTTTGAAATAAGGAAGCACCGAACGATAATCCCACCCCGTGCACCCTTCCTCATTGGCCCATGCATCATAATCAAGCGCATTGCCGCGTGTATAAAGCTGGGCGTTGATGGTTGAACCGCCGCCGATGACTTTAGCTTGCGTAAAACGCAACACGCGGCCCTTCATGTGTTTTTGCGGAACCGTGTGCCAGCCCCAGCTCGCCATGCCTTTTGTCATTTTCGCAAAGCCGGCCGGCATGTGAAACAAAGGATGCCGATCACTGCCACCCGCTTCGACAAGCAAAACGGTGCAATCAGGATCTTCGCTCAAGCGTGACGCCAGCACCGAGCCCGACGATCCGCCCCCAACAATCACATAATCATAGGCTTCGCTTTTACGCATGGCGGATAAGTGAACCTTATTTGATATGATCAGCGGATAAATTGCTCGACGAAATTTTCACCAAAGCCGATGGATGCGTAATGCTTGCGGCAGAGATCGATTTTCGTGAAGACATCTTCATAGCCCTGCACGACGCCATCCGGATCTACATAGATCATTGCGCCGTTCACCTGAAACATTGTGATCATTTCGGTCACATCAGAATCAACAACAAGTGTATGTGTCTCGCCTGGTGCTTCATAAACATAGGCCCCTGCGGTTGCCACCCAATCATGCTCGAGATAGCGCCACGACCCTTTGATGACATAGCCATGCACGGGCTGCGGATGGCGGTGACGCGACAGCACGCCCGCTTTTCTTACTCGCAAGAGATTGACCCAATAACCGCGACTGGCCGAAAGACACAAAGGGCGGAACCAGACATTCTTGGCTTGCGGCACCCAGAGGCGCTCATCCTCCGGCACGGCATGCGGAATAACAATTTCAGGAAACGCGTCTTGCGGTTGCGGATGGCGATAAGGAATTCGGGCGGACGCATCATCCTCATCAAGCTTTGCTCGATTGGCAGCACGATCATCCATGCGCGTCTCCCCTATTTATTGTGCTGAATAGCCGCCATCGATCGGAATAACAGCGCCAGTTATAAATCTTGCCTCATCCGAGCAGAGATGCGCAACCACCCCGCCAATATCAGCAGGTATGCCCCAGCGTTTCATCGGCGTGCGAGCCAAAATCGCTTGTGAGCGCGCGGCATCCTCGCGCGCGCCACGCGTGAGGTCGGTTTCAATCCAACCGGGCGCAATCGCATTTACGCGAATCCCCTCATCCGCCCACGCCACCGCAAGCGATTTGGTGAGCTGCACAATAGCGCCTTTCGAGGCCGCATAAGCAGGTGTCAAAGGTCCACCAAAATAAGAGAGCATGGATGCCGTGTTGATGATGACGCCATGACCCGACGCACCGAGCTTTTCGCGCGCCGCAAGGCACATCCGCATTGTTCCGGTGAGATTGACATCCATCACCTTTTGAAAGGAGGCGATCTCATATTCCGCACCGCCGCGCAAAATCATACCTGCGCAATTGATGAGGGCATCTAAACGAGACTGCTTTGCAATAAC
>RFZR01000350.1 GCA_009920595.1 Alphaproteobacteria bacterium
ACCGCACGTGTGCAAGATGTCACCAAGGATGAAGTGCTCGGCATGATCATTCTTGGCAAATGCCCTCCGGGTGCAATTCCTGGTCCCGGTGCATTGAATTCTTGATGAAATAGATGGCGGCGCATAACCCGCCATTTTTTCATTCTTGATCATTCGCCACTAAACACAAAATTTCGCAATCGTGGCCCTTCCCGATTCAGCTACTCTGCTCTATGAGAAACAGAGTGCTTTTGGCTTTATTTCACTTCCTTTATATGGGTTTTCGAATGACCAATTCTGATCGTCGCTTTCATCATATTTTACGGCCTGCGACTTTCGCGTTGCTTGGCGTTTTGTTGGCCTCCTGCGCGTCAGGTTCAAAAGTGACGCTACCCAATGTTGTTGTTGGCGAAACGACATCGCAAGATGTCTCTGCTGATGGCCTGGCGGCTTTGAATCGTTTTCGCGCGAGCCAAGGTTTGGGTCCTGTAACAATTGAACCGCGTCTTGTTGAGCTTGCGAAGTTTCAAGCGACCGCCATGGCGACACGCGATGCGCTAACCCATGAAGTCGCGGGTGATTTCATCAGCCGTGTCGATGCTGCCGGTTTTGAAAAATCGGAAGCAACCGAAAATGTCGGCGCAACTCATCAATCAGCAGAGGCCGCTATTTCTTCTTGGACCCGCTCGCCCTATCATAATGAGAATATGCGTCTTAAAAATGCGAAATATATGGGTATGGCCCGCGCGGATTCGCCAAAGTCTCGCTACAAAACCTATTGGGCACTCATTCTCGTAACAGATTGAGCTTTCTCTTCGCTTCAAACAAAAAAGCCATCGCTTCGCGGCGATGGCTTTTTTGTTTTGTGGAGCCTCAGGAGAGACAGATCAAAATCAATTCACAAGTTGTGCAATTACCGACTCGAATTCGGACTCATTGGCGCATTGACCCGCTTCATTGAAATTGACGCCATAATTACATGTTAAGGGGCGCGCATTCGAATTACCGACATCGTAGAATGTACCATAAATCCGGCGCTCAAACGCATCGACAAGATAGCGCGTCGTCACAACACGGCCCTTCTGCGCGATTTTGAATTTCACATCGAGAAGGCATTGACCGCGGCTCGAAACAAAATAACGCTGCTGTTTGAATTCCTGAATGGAGCCGCCCATTTTGCCCCAAATGATTTTCTGCTCATGCTCATATTGTTTAGCGGAGGCGTCAGCCGCCGTGACGCAAGACGCTTCATTGGGCCCACCAAAAAAAGGATTGGCCATAACAGGGCTCGACAAAGCGAGAAGCGTTACAAAAGTTGCGGATGACAAGAGTTTCAGCATCATAAAATCTCCGGCTTTGCTTTTTGGCCCGCAAGCGCGTCGCTTGGAAGGACCGAATCGATCATCGATTAATCATCTATATAAATCAGGCATACGCGCCCACGCAATGTCATGCATGTGACCTTTTACAAAAAGAAAAAGGGCGCGAGCCTTTCATGCCCGCGCCCCTGATATTTCACCACGTCAAAGCCGATTAGGCCAAATCGAACCGGTCAAGCATCATGACCTTGGTCCAGGCGGCGACGAAATCTTTCACAAATTTCGCTTTTGAATCGGACTGTCCATAGACTTCAGCAAAGGCACGCAATTGCGAATTCGATCCAAACACAAGATCAACGCGTGTGGCCGTCCATTTCACGGCACCCGTTTTGCGATCACGGCCTTCGAACGTCTCAGCTTTGTCGTCGGTTGATTTCCACTCGGTGCTCATATCGAGA
>RFZR01000036.1 GCA_009920595.1 Alphaproteobacteria bacterium
GCGTTTCGCGTCTCATCGCAACAATCGCACGCGCCACCGCGCGGGAGCGTCGCTCTTCACCATAGGTGTAAATGAGATCAGCGAGCGCTGTTTCATCCATTGTATTGACGAGATCCGCAGCACTTGGTCCCTCTTGCTCCATGCGCATATCGAGTGGACCATCCGCACGAAAAGAAAAACCGCGCGCCGCATCATCAAGCTGCATGGAGGAAACGCCGATATCGAGCACAATCGCATCCGCGGGTATAAATCCATGCTCTTCGGCAAGTGAGGCGAGATCACCAAACCGACCCTCAACCAAGTTTAACCGGCCCTCAGCGGCTTCAACAAGCGCGGCGCCATCGCGGATCGCGTCGGGATCACGGTCAATCGCCATCACATGTATATCGGGAGCGGCATTGAGGATGGCCGCGCTATAACCCCCTGCGCCAAAAGTGCCATCAATCACGCGATCACCCGATTCAAGTGAAAGAGCCGCCAAAACTTCCGCAAGCATGACCGGGCGATGGCGCGAAGCACCGTTCCGCACGGCATCGGAGAGGGCGGGAAAACTCGGCATAAGGGCACGCGAACGACAGCGGACACGAAGTTAAGGCTCAAGGACTGACACTGAAGCGAGCATGGTTAAAAATTGGTTGAGATTGCGGCAATGCACCCGCAAAAGCAGCAAATTCCAACCAAAGATCTGCCAATTTCAAAGAAACTCGTGCCAGCCAGTCTATAAGCCGGGTTCTGTCCCTCCGGATCGCTCCGGATTGGACGGCCATTCCTCTGGGACGACAGTCTCCTGCCGCCTCAAGCAACCTACCCGAATGACAGAGGCCGGAGCCGCCTCAGGAGCCCGAAAGCCCCTCGTCACTCCTATTTGGTCTTGCTCCCGGTGGGGTTTTCCCTGCCGCGCCCGTTACCGGCCGCGCGGTGCGCTCTTACCGCACCTTTTCACCCTTACCTCCGGTCCGAAAACCGAAGGCGGTATCGCTTTCTGTGGCACTTTCCCTGGGGTCGCCCCCGCCGGCCATTAACCGGCACCGTTTCTCCGTGGAGCCCGGACTTTCCTCCAGCCCCGAAGGACCGGCGGCCATCCAACCGACTGGCACGAGATGTCGGGATAGTCATTCATCGCCCCGCTGGCAAGGCCGTGCTTAGTTGATCGCGCCTTCATAGGTGGCCATGAAATTTTTGGCGCGCGCGCAATAGGCCCGATTGGCGGCATTGATTTTTTGCGCTTCAATACCGCTTTGGTAACGGCTTACCGTGCCGCAGAGATCGCCGCCCGCACGCTCATAAGCGAGCGCGAGATATTGCACGCCAAATTTAATGTTGGTTTCCGGATCATAGAGACCTTCAGTGGTTCCTCTATATCCTAATGAGCGTGCGGTTGACGGTGTGATCTGCATCAACCCGATTGAGGTGCCATTTTTTGCCTCACGCCGCCATCCGCTTTCAACCGCGATCACCGCATGGACAAGTGCTGAAGGCAGGCCATGGGTCTGTGCATATTTTTCTGCAAGCGCAAAAAATTTTTCAGGCGGCGTATCCGCCTTGGCGGCAGATGCAAAGATCATCAACGCTGAACAACCAATCAAACACAAACGCAAAACAGAATACGGCAGGCGCATGACATCGCTCCGTTCATTGATAGAACAGATCAGAGTTCAATTTCTGCTTCAGGCAGAAATGCGAATACTCAATCCATTCACTGTTATGAGGGTAAGCGGATCACGTGATCTTGAAGAAAGACACGTTCTTGAGATGTGATCCCATCTGTCCACCGGAGTGGACCGCGCTATAGACCGAAGCCATCGCATTCGGGAGATAGCATGACGAATAGTGTTTATTCATGATCCCTCTTCGCCTTCAAACTATGGCGCAATTAAGACATAGAGGAATTTTAATCAGTGCAATTCGAAAAATGACGTAAGGGAAAAGACAATATTTCTAATAAAAATGAAATGATTTCAACGCCTATACACTTTAAACCTGTAACTCAGCTGTAGTGTAAACAAATTATTAATTACAATGAAATCGCATTCTCTCATTCAACTTTGATAAAGTTCGGGATGCGTTTCACAAAAATGACGAAGCGCCATCACAAGCTCGCCCGCATGGGCTTTACGGCCCTGCTCAAGCGCTGTGTGAATATCATCAATGATCATATCACGCACATAATCGGCGCCGTGATTGCAGTGAAGAAGATAAGAAGCCAACGCTGCAGCGGCAACTTCAGGCACATGTTCATGCTCAGCAATGGCTTCGATTTCTGCGAGCTCTAAGCCGCACATGCCGCAAATATCAACGAGCGAAATCATCTTCAACAATCCGCATGAACAAGATTGTAAAGACTAAGAAGACTGATCAGCCCTGCCCATTCGGAGAAGTGCGGACGGGGTTAGGCCGCGCGCGACAACGATGCCGGCCGCAATCCCAATAAATGCGCGATGGCATAAGCGAGATCGGCACGATTCATCGTGTAAAAATGAAAATCGGCGACACCTTGATCAAGAAGATCAAACACTTGTTCTGCCGCAACCGCTGCGGCCACAAGGCGACGCGTTTCACGATCTTGCTCGAGTCCGTCAAAACGTCGTGCAAACCAAGCAGGAATGCTTGCGCCCGCTTTTGCCGCGAATTGCGCGGTTTGTGAAAAATTCTCGACCGGTAAAATTCCAGGCACAATCGGAATCGTGATGCCCTTGGCGCGCACTTTATCAAGATAGCGAAAATAAACATCATTATCGAAAAAGAATTGCGTGATGGCACGCGTTGCGCCCGCATCAATTTTAGCTTTCAGCGCATCGAGATCCGAATCGAATGTTGCGCTTTCGGGATGTTTCTCTGGATAGGCCGACACCGACACTTCGATATCACCTTTTGCGCGAATGGCTGCAACAAGATCGGATGTTTGCGCATATCCATCAGGGTGGGGCTCATAATTTGTGCCAATGCCGCCCTGCGGATCACCGCGCAACGCGACGATGTGGCGAACACCGGCAGCGACAAAAGCATCAAGCGTTGAATCAATATCTGACTTCGAGGCGCCAACACATGTAAAATGCGCAGCCGGCTTCAATGTTGTTTCACGAGAAAGACGCGTGACTGTATCTAACGTGCGTTCACGCGTTGTGCCGCCCGCACCATAGGTGACAGACACAAAAGCAGGATCAAGCGGCTCGATACGACGAATGGTGGCCCACAAGGCCGCATCGGCTTCCGGAGATTTTGGAGGAAAGAATTCGAAGGACGCACGAATATCTTTCGGCGCAACATCGCGACTGACGCGAGCAGAAACGGTCGAGATCATGAAAGAGTCTCCTCTTGCGATTTTTTCGGACGAGGATCACGCGCAACAACAATAGAAACGGTGAGCTGCGCTCCACCCTTCACAGGCGGTGCGATGTCACGACGACGTTCACCACGCAAACCGGCTTCAGCAAGCCAACCATCAATTTGCGCGACTGAAAAACCAAGACGCCGATGCGCCTGTGTTTCACGCAAAAATTCGAGTTCATGCGGCGCGAAATCGACAATCAGCATACGCCCACCTGGGGCCAAAGCCTGCGCGGCCTCGCGAATGGCGCGCGCCGGGTCATCGAGAAAATGTAAAACCTGATGCAAGATCACGAGATCAAAGGCATCTCGTTCGACCGGCAAGGCGTAAATATCACCTTGGCGCAATTCGACGGGGCGAATGCCTTCACGCTCAAGATTAGCGCGCGCGACCGCCAACATCGCATGACTTCCATCCACGCCAACGCGACGCCGCGCTTGCGAACCAAAAAGCGAAATCATGCGGCCCGTGCCTGTTCCCAAATCAAGCAACGCGCCGAAAGCAGCCTCACCAATGGCCGCGCGCAAAGCGTCTTCAACCACTGCATCAGGCGCATGAAGCGAACGGATCTTGTCCCATTCATCGGCATGTTTCGAGAAATAGGCGGCGGCCGCTTCAGCGCGGTTTGCACGAACAGCGCGCAATCGATCACGGTCGCCGCGCAGCACAGCATCATTGGCATCAATGCGTTGAACAAGCGCGCGGACAAGACCGCCCGCCGGATCGCGATCAGCGACACTGAAAAAGGCCCACGCCCCTTCGCGGCTGCGTTGGATCAGACCGGCCTCGACCATCAATTTGAGGTGGCGCGAGACACGCGGCTGCGATTGGCCGAGAATATCGGTGAGATCGGAAACGGTCAGCTCACCCTCGGCAAGAAGCGCCAAAATCCGGATTCGTGTATCTTCGCCAGCCGCTCTTAACGCGCCCACTAGCGCTTCGAGCGTCATCGGAAGTGTGAGTGTCTGCGGTCCCATGAAATCGCCTGCGCTTCTTATTAGAAAGACATAAACATATCTTTATGTCATCAAAATAAGAAGTGCAAGCCGAATTTTAAGATGGCCGCGGTTCTCCCCGAATAATTCGGGTTTGGCGGCCGATCAGCACCGTTCCAACCACCGCCACGGCAAAAAACCACGTCCAGAGATCGATCACTTCGCCGTTAAAGAGAGCGGCTGTTGCGAGGGTCACAAAGGCTTGGAGGAGTTGCGTCTGGCTCACACGCGCCTGCCCGCCAATCGCCAAGCCCGAATTCCAGAAGAAAAAACCGATATATTGGCTCATGAGGCCTAGATAAATGAATGCGCCCCAATGGGTAACGGGCACAGACAAAGGATCAGCAGGCGCCGTGAAGAGTGCAATCGGTACGGTAAAGGGGAGCCCGATGACGACGGCCCAAGAGACGACCTCCCAGCCTGCCCGCCCCCGCGAAACCCGGTTGAAGGCCGTATAGCCTGCCGCCGCGCTCAAGACGGCGCCGAGCAGCAAAAGATCGCCAAGCCCCAATTGGCCCGCCTCATCGCGCAAGGAAAACCCGATCACGAGCGCTGCCCCGACAATGGCCGACACCCAAAATCCGAAAGACGGCCGATCGCCGGAAGACAAAGCGCCAAAAAGCGCGACAACCAAGGGCAAAATTCCAAGCACCACACCACCATGCGAGGCGGGCACCAGCTGCATGGCAAAGCCTGTGCACACTGGAAATCCGATGATCGTGAAAAAGGCCCCGATAGCGAGCGGGATGACTTCATCCCGACGCGGCCAAGGACGCCTCAGCACACTCAGAACAAAGATCGCAACGAAGCCCGCGAGCGCTGCGCGCCCACTCGTCACAAACCACGGATCGAGTGATTGCACAGC
The DNA here is from genome assembly GCA_009920595.1 of Alphaproteobacteria bacterium. Classification (GTDB taxonomy): domain Bacteria; phylum Pseudomonadota; class Alphaproteobacteria; order Rhizobiales; family Beijerinckiaceae; genus CAIUPE01. Next base: position 5,189 of record RFZR01000036.1, read on the forward strand.
AATCCGCGTCATCGGCAGAGTGACACCAAATATGATGACGCCGATGGTGCCGAGGAGAAGGCCGAGCGTTTCGCGGGAGAGAGATTTAATCATGTCGCGCTCCTTACAGGAGCGATCAGCGATCCGGAAGGGCACATAACGTATTGACCTTATGCATCAGAAGCGTTGACACTTCATACATGCCTGACTTCGAAACTCTTTTCTCTCCCGAACAACCACTCGCCCGCCTCGCCGTGGCGCTCGCCATTGGTCTTTTGATCGGGCTTGAACGCGGGTGGAGCGCGCGCAGCGAACGCGAAGGCGAACGCGCTGCAGGCTTTCGAACCCATGCGATATCAGGCTTGCTTGGGGGCATTGCCGCGTTGATCGGCTTACGCACAACGCCTCTCGTCATCGGCTTTGCTTTTCTCGGATTTGCGGGTGTGAGCTTGATGTTTCATTGGCTCGAAGCGCGCGAAGAAAAAAACTTCAGCGCAACAGGGGCAATCGCCGGATTGATGGCGTTTCTTTTAGGCGCGCTTTCTGTGATCGGTGAGCCGGGCTTGGCGGCGGCGGCGGCTACTGCAACCGTTGTGCTGCTTGCCTTGAAATCCACCTTGCATGGATTTTTAAAAAAGCTTGATTGGATTGAATTGCGGGCAGTGCTCATTCTGCTCACAATGAGTTTTTTACTGCTGCCCCTTGTACCTGATCACACAATCGATCCATGGGAGACACTCAACCCCGCGCGCATTTGGGAGCTCGCGATTTTTGTCTGCGCAATTTCTTTTATTGGTTATATCGGCATCCGCATCTTCGGCGAACGTCGTGGAATTTTGATTGCGGCTCTCGCCGGCGGTCTTGTTTCATCAACCGCAGCGACGTTGAATTTTGCACGACTTGGGAAAATTCATTCAAGCGACCGCACCGTGATGACGGGTGCGATTGCGCTCGCAAGCGCTGTTATGTGCGCGCGTATCTTGGTCATCGTCGGTATTTTTAATTTTGCACTTGCTGCGGTGCTTCTGCCGATGATGCTTGCGGCTATGATTGTTCAAGCCGTGATCGGATTGCTTCTTGTTTCGAACGGATTGAAGAAGCCGCATGATGATGTGATCTGGAAAAATCCCTTCGATGTCGGCTCGGCCCTACGTTTTTCAATTTTGATCGCCATCATTCTGATGATCTCGACTCTGGTCGCGCGACATTCTGGGTCTGAAGCCTTGATGAGTGTCTCTGCTCTCGCCGGATTGGCTGATGTCGATGCCATCACGCTTTCTTTGGCGCGGATGCAAGAACCGCTTGTTGATGTGAGTGTTGCCTCAAACGGGATTCTCATTGCCGCCCTCACCAACACGGTGATGAAGGCCGGACTGGCTGCAATCGCCGGCGGTGCGGAAACCGGGTGGCGGGTGAGTGCCGTCAACCTGGCGGCGGTCCTCACATCAGGGGCAACCTATCTTCTCTTTGGCGCCTGATCCGTAAAATTTATGACGCTACATTCCGCTACGTCTTGCATTTATGCAAACAGAATAGGGACAAGGCGCAATTCAAATTCGTAATGGAGCACGCTAGAGTTCTAGGCTTAGGTTTCGATTCTCTCACCCCATTTCAAGGAGCTTCCTGTGCCCAGCATTGTTACAAATATCGCATCTCTCGCCGCCCGCCTCTTGCTGGCTTTGATTTTCATCGTTGCCGGATGGGGCAAGTTGCAAGATCCAGCAGGCACCGCGGGTTACATGGGCACAGTCGGCCTACCCGCCTTTTTGGTGTGGCCCACCATTCTTCTTGAATTGGGCGGCGGTATTCTGATCCTCATCGGATTTCAGACGCGCATTGTCGCTTTGTTGCTTGCTGGCTTCTGCGTGCTTTCAGGTGCGCTTTTTCACAACAACTTTGCCGATCAGATGCAGGCGATCAATTTCTTGAAGAACCTTGCAATTGCCGGAGGCTTCCTCTCGCTTTTTGTTCATGGCGCAGGCGGTTGGTCGCTTGATAACCGCAAGAGCGGGGAAGACTAAGTAGGGTGTAGGGCGTCGGGATTAGGGTGTAATTTTTCTACACCCTACCCCCTACACCCTAATCCCTTTTATCGCGTCAGCTTCTTATATTTTATGCGCTTCGGAATCGTTGAATCGGTTCCGAGGCGTCTCTTTTTATCTTCTTCGTAATCCTGGAAATTGCCTTCGAACCATTCGACATGGCTGTCGCCTTCAAAGGCGAGCATATGTGTGGCGATGCGGTCGAGGAAGAAGCGATCATGCGAGATGATCACAGCGCAACCAGCGAAGTCCTCAAGCGCTTCTTCCAGAGCCCGCAATGTTTCAACATCAAGATCATTGGTCGGTTCGTCGAGTAACAACACATTCGCGCCACTCTTCAACATTTTCGCAAGATGCACGCGGTTACGTTCACCGCCCGAGAGCATGCCGACTTTCTTCTGCTGATCGCCACCCTTGAAATTGAAGGTCGAGCAATAGCCGCGTGAATTGATCTCGCGCTTGCCGAGATAGATGATTTCATTGCCGCCAGAAATTTCTTCCCACACGGTTTTGTTGGCATCGAGTGCATCGCGCGACTGGTCAACATAACCGAGCTGCACCGACTCCCCGATGGTGATCGTGCCATTATCCGGCTTTTCTTGGCCTGTAATCATACGGAAGAGCGTCGTCTTACCCGCACCGTTCGGACCGATTACGCCGACAATGCCGCCGGGCGGTAATTTGAAGCTCAAATTGTCGATGAGCAGCTTGTCACCATAGGCTTTCGACAACCCATCGAAATCAATAACATTATTGCCGAGGCGTTCCGCCACGGGGATAATGATTTGCGCCGTTGTCGGACCCGACGCGCGATCATTCTGCTTTTGCACGAGATCATCATAACGCTGAATACGCGCTTTTGATTTCGCCTGACGTGCTTTCGGACTTTGCGAAATCCACTCTTGTTCGCGCTCGAGTGCTTTCTGCTGCGACTCCGCTTCGCGTCCTTCCTGCACGAGACGCTTCTGCTTCTGCGCGAGCCAGCTCGTGTAATTGCCTTCGTAAGGAATGCCGCGACCGCGATCGAGTTCCAAAATCCAGCCCGTCACATTGTCGAGGAAGTAACGGTCATGGGTGACGATCAGAATCGCGCCCGGATAAGTCCGCAAATGGCCTTCAAGCCATGACACGGTTTCCGCATCTAGATGGTTGGTTGGTTCGTCAAGCAGCAAGAGTTCCGGTTGCGCGAGCAACAATTGGCAGAGCGCCACACGACGGCGTTCACCGCCCGAGAGCTTCGTTACATCCGCATCATCCGGCGGACAACGCAGAGCGTCCATCGCCTGATCAACTTTAGAATCAAGATCCCAAAGCCCCTTGGCTTCAATCTCGTCCTGCAATTTCATCATCTCGTCCGCAGTCTCGTCCGAGTAATTCATCGCAAGTTCGTTGTACCGGTCGAGAATGTCTTTCTGCGCCTTCACGCCGAGCATGACATTGCCACGCACATCGAGCGCGCCATCAAGCGGCGGTTCCTGCGCGAGATAGCCGACACGCGCGCCTTCCGCGACCCAGCCTTCGCCAACAAATTCCTTGTCGATGCCAGCCATGATTTTGAGCAGAGTGGATTTACCCGAGCCATTGACGCCGAGCACGCCGATCTTCGCGTCCGGATAGAAGGAGAGATGGATATTGTCCAAAACCTTCTTGCCGCCCGGCCACGTCTTCGAAAGACCCTGCATATGATAGATGAATTGACGCGCCATGAGGCTCAAAACTCCGAATTGCCAGAAAAAACGAGATTGGCGCCGTATGTAACGATCTGGCCCCTAAGGAGCAAGGATTCTCTCCGGAGAGAGACTGAATTCCGCTTTTTCAGCCCCCTTGTTCCGTGGCAGAAGGAGTTATGACCCGCCGCTCCCCCCTGCCCACCGCAATTTGGGCGCTCGGCTTCACGAGCCTGTTCATGGATATCTCTTCCGAGATGATCCATGCGCTTTTGCCGCTTTACATTACCGGCACATTAGGAGCGGGCGTATTCGCGCTGGGACTGATCGAAGGTATTGCAGAAGCAACCGCCTTGATCGTCAAAATTTTCTCAGGCGTGATCTCCGACATCACTGGCAAACGCAAAGCACTTGCACTTTTGGGCTATGGCATGGCGGCGCTCACAAAGCCGCTCTTCCCGCTCGCGCATTCGCTTGAACTTGTCATCACGGCGCGATTCATCGATCGCATCGGTAAAGGCATACGCGGTGCACCGCGCGACGCTCTTGTGGCCGATCTCGCACCGCCGGAACGACGCGGCGAAGCCTATGGATTGCGGCAATCGCTTGATACGATCGGTGCATTTGTCGGCCCGCTTATCGCTATGGCGGTGCTGGCTTATTGGAGCGATGCCCTTCGCACAGTCTTTTGGTTTGCAGTTATTCCGGCCTTTTTATCAGTTGCGACATTATTCTTCTTCGTGCCCGAACGCGATCAACCGCGCGATGGCAAACGCCCTTTTCCGATTTCGCGCGCAGCGCTTGTGCAATTGCCGCGAACCTTCTGGCTGGTACTCACTTTGAGTGGGCTTTTGGTGTTTGCCCGCGTCTCGGATGCGTTCTTGATTTTGCGAATTATGAGTTTTGATCTGCCGCTCGTCCTCGCGCCTCTTGTGCTTGTTGCGATGAACATCATCTACGCCCTTGCAGCATGGCCCGTCGGCCTACTCGCAGATCGGCTGCCGCGCTGGCAATTACTCGCGCTCGGTATCGCTGCGCTGATTGCAGGTGCCTTATGTCTCGCTCTTGCATCAGCACTTCCGCTTGCAGCTATTGGCCTACTCCTTTGGGGATTGAGCCTCGCACTGACACAAGGCGTCATGGCGGCCATGATTGCCGACGCCGCTCCTGCACCTCTTCGTGCAACCGCGTTTGGCCTATTCAATTTGGCAAGCGGTGTTGCCATGCTCCTCGGCAACGCGGCCTCTGGAGCACTTTGGGATTTACGCGGCGCCAGCGCCGCTTTTATGCTCACCGCTTGCGTTGCTGCCTTGCCCCTCGGGCTCTTGCCCTTCCTAAAACGGAATAGGGTGTGACAAGATTAAACGCGGGCGTTGCGACTTAGCGAACAAATAGGTATCACCTGTCCCGATCCGCTCACAGCGCTACGCGCTCAGGCGGGCCTGTAGCTCAATGGTTAGAGCCGGCCGCTCATAACGGTCTGGTTGCAGGTTCGAGTCCTGCCGGGCCCACCACTCTTTCGCCGTCGGCTCCCAAAGCGCGATAACAACGCGCGCTTCTAATCCGCAAAATTTCAATCATCACCGCGATGGCGATCATCCTCAATGATCTTAACGATTTCAAAGAAGCTCTTAAGTGGCCCGCCTCGGTCTTGGCGGTCCTTAAAGGCGCAAACAACTTCGAGATTCAAATCTCTAAACTCAGCAATGTCCAACTTGACAAGCTGGTGATTGAATAAGTCGCCAGAGATAAGATCATCAGGCAAAATAGCGATATGGTCACTGGATTTTACAAGATCCGTCATCTCATCAAAATCATTTAACTGGGTGGCCGACATCAACCAACCCGAAATAAGGCCCCACTGCCCGAAGTTAAAATGATAGGCTTCAAGAATTTTGATTAAGACCGGTAAATTGTAATCTCCGGCAAGAGGATAATGCCGAAGATCAGAAATATTCAATATCCCAATATTTGTAAGCGGATGGCCGGGGCGACAAACAAAATGAGCGCGCCAGGTGCCTAATCTTTGAATTGTTATCCCAT
>RFZR01000351.1 GCA_009920595.1 Alphaproteobacteria bacterium
CTTTGTGCCGGTCCCCTTTTAAAAACTTTCGCGCAGCCACCGGCCAACGCGCATGAAATAGCCATCTGTCCCCGTGCCCAATGCGAGCCCCGATGTGCGCGGCTCGAAATGCTCGAGCGCTGCGACTTGCGGATATACGAGAAGCCCGACAGGTGCCGCAAAAGCGGGCCCCTTCAACGCTTCCGGCAAGCCCTGCACACCAAGCGGACGACCGACACGCACTTGTTTCGAGATCACGATGCGACAGAGTTCCGACAAACCCGTCAATGAAGCGCCCCCACCTGTTAAAACGATGCGGCGCCCCGCTTCCGCTGCAAAACCGGATGTCTTCAAACGATCACGCACAAGTTCAAGAATCTCTTCAACACGCGGACGTATGATTCGAACAAGCTGAGATTTTGGAATGTGATAAACATGATCGCCCTGCGTCTCATCGACAGACGCAACTGCAACCGTTTCACGATCATCAGACGGACTCGCGAGGGTCGAGCCATAAAGCGTTTTCAAACGCTCGGCATGGTTGATGCCGGTAGAAAGACCGCGCGCAATATCCATGGTGATGTGATTGCCGCCCACAGCGACCGCATCAACATGAACAAGAACACCATTCGAGAACACACCGACGCTGGTTGTGCCACCGCCCAATTCGACAACAGCGACACCCATTTCCGCTTCATCGTCAACAAGACAAGACAAACCGCTCGCATAGGGGCTTGCGACAACAGCCTCAACACCAACATGGCAACGCTCAACGGCCAACATGAGATTACGGATCGCATATTCGTCACTTGTGAGAATATGCATATCAACGCCAAGACGCTCGCCAATCATGCCATGCGGATCGCGGATGTGACGCGTCTCATCAATCGCAAAACCCGTCGGCAATGAATGCAAGACGCTGCGGCCGGTTTCGGCACCTGTATAACTCATCGCCTCAAAGACACGACGAATGTCGCCATCCGAGACACCTTGCCCGCGCAAAGAGACTTCCGCTGTATAGGCCTCTGATTTCAAACGACCGCCGGTCATATTGACAATGACCGAGCGCACTTCGACGCGCGCCATGCGTTCTGCCGCATCAATCGCAAGACGGATCGAATGTTCGGCCGCTTCGAGATCAATGATCGCGCCGCCTTTAATGCCCCGCGCGCGCTGATGACCCAAACCAATAATGCGCGCTTTATGTGTGCGACCCTTCAAGGCTTCAGCGCCTGATAACGGAATAAGCTCGGCAATCAGGCAAACAACTTTGCTGGTGCCAACATCCAGCACTGAAACGATGGTGGAACGTTTTGGATTGATCGGCCGCATACGCGGCGTGAGGCTTGGTCCGCATTCGCTCATGCCGGACCTCCCTTCGCCTTGGCTTTGGCTTTCAATTGCTCTTCACGCTGGGCTGCAGCCGCCTCTGTGAGACGCAACACGACACGATCAGGATAGCGCAGATCGACAAGCACAATGTCTTTGTCAGCAAGCTTGTGATCATGAAGGAAGGTCGAGAATTTCTGTAAGGCTTCGGAAGGGCTTTCTTCCGGCAACAACACATCTAACCCGCTTGTGAGCTTCAAAGTCCAACGCCGATCACCCACCCGGATACCGGCCTTCACAAGCGGCTTAACATCGGGTGCCGCATCAAGAATGGCAACGAATTCCGTCGCGCGCGCATTCGCGCCCTCACCCACCACAAGCGGTAAATCCGTGAAGGCCTCATCATTCATTTGGCCGATGACGCGTCCATCCG
>RFZR01000352.1 GCA_009920595.1 Alphaproteobacteria bacterium
ATATAGGCTGCTTTTGGAAAACGCGCGAAGAGCGCTTGTGCTTTTTGCCGTGCATCGGCGCGTGGGAGGAGAAAAGTTTCGCGGCGCCATTGTCCCGCTTCCGCATGCCGCATCCCTGCGCCTTTTTGCGCGCTGCGGCGTTCCGCCACGCGTTTGGCGAGATCTTCGGGGCGAAGCGGTTTTTGAACCACGGGTGAAGTCTCCTTGGCGCTTCGATTAAGGCATCATCCCTGCGGGGCAGATGACGAGACCGCCCCATCAGAATATCGCGCAATCGCCTCCGAGATCAAATTTTGCAAAATTTGAGCGTCACTTGAAAAGTCGGACGCTTCCCAACCCGCTTCGGCATGGCGGATGATTTGACCAACCAAGGGCCCCGCCGGCACGCCGCGTTTGATCACCATCGCGCCGGTGAAAGGCGAATGTGTCGGCGCGCTTCCGGCTGCGGTCCATAATTCCGCATCCACTTTGGCGTCGCGACGACCCATATCCACAATCAAAGCATCGGTGGTGACGCGGCGACCATTGCGAAACGCCATTTTGCGAATTTGTTTTGCGTTCAGAGGGCGCGGTAACGCAGAAAGCTGCATCAATACTTCACCCAATTTTTCCAATCGATCTGTTTCAGCATTCGAAAGGCGCATGGTTTCGCGCAAGGTTAATGCATCATCCGGCTTGTGAACCGCTAAAGCTGCGAGACGCAAAAATAAATCCGCACCCGGATCATGCTGCAACATCCGCGTGAAGCCCTCGAGATCAAGCGGCAGACCAAAAACGGGATCAATCAAATCCCGATGCGCCATCAAGCGCAGCACATAAAGCACACGCGGCGCTTCAAGAAGTTTCATCAATTCCGCGCGGACGCGTTCGCGCGAGAGTTTGGCAAGACCGTCGCGTTCCTGATCAATCGCGATGAGGGCGGATTCATCAGCATCGCCTTTGGCGAAGCGCGCGGTGAAACGGAAGAAACGCAAGGAGCGAAGATAGTCTTCGCGTATGCGCCTGACTGGGTCACCGATAAAGCGCACATGGCGGGCATTGATGTCATCAATACCGCCAACGGGATCGGTGATGAATCCTGACGCATCCGCATAGAGCGCATTGATGGTGAAGTCGCGGCGCTCGGCATCGCGGCGCAGGCTTTGACCAAAACGCACGCGGGCATGACGACCATCGGTTTCATAATCTTCACGAAACGTCGTCACTTCGTAAGGACGTTCTTCGGCGATCACCGTGACGGTGCCATGATCAATGCCAGTAGGAATATAGCGCATCCCAGCGGTCGTTACGCGGTCGATCACCGCTTCTGGCGGCAGTGACGTCGCGATATCAATGTCATCGATGGGAAGGCCGAGAAGCGAATTACGAACCGCGCCGCCAACAATATAGGCTTGTTCATTGTCACGCGACAAAAGCGCAAGCAGGCGATGAAGCCCGACATGCGATAATTTTCCGGTCATCGGTATGCGCCGTTGCGGACTCATTTGAATTGTCCCTCAATCAGCTGACCATTTTCCATATGCGCAGGCACATAGGCGTCTTGGTGTCGCTCAGCGAAAATACCGAGCGTGATAAAGGACAAAGCAACAAGAATGAGGCCCACGGCCGCGAGATAGGTTACGACTTGTGAAAAGGCCGGACTGTCAAAACCGAAACGACGCGCCAAAGCAACCCACAGCGCATAGACGCCGAAGGGCACCAGAAAGAGCAAGATCGATTCAAGCATCGTGCGCATCATGG
>RFZR01000353.1 GCA_009920595.1 Alphaproteobacteria bacterium
GCTCCGAACTCGATCGACGGCATTAACTATGCTCCGTTCGCTGCCTTTGGCGGCTGGGCTGGTGCTGTGAATGCTGCAGCCGATGCGAAGAAAAAAGCCGCTGCTTATGCGTTCTTGTCCTACATGAACCAGGCTGCTCAATCGAATGTGGACGTGACCATCGGTTCGACCGGTTACAACCCCTATCGTCTGTCGCAGTTGAAGAGCACGGATCTCTGGGTGAAGGCAGGCATGCCGAAGGAATTGGCCGATAACTATCTCGGCGCAATCAACGGCGCGCTCAACAACCCGAACATGGCTTCTGACATGAAGATCCCAGGCGCACAGCAATATACAGGCGTTGTTCTCGATACAGAACTCGCTCGTTATCTTGCTGGCGAAATCACGGTCGATCAGGCTCTCAAGAACATCGAAGAGGGCTGGGAAAAGATCACCGAAGATTTCGGTCGCAAAGAGCAGATCAAGGCTCAAGCGCTCGCACTTGGCCTCTAATCTGTTGTATCAATGAACAGTTCAAACTCTTTCCAACCGGGGGCTTCCCCGGTTGGAATTTCAAGAACACGCTCTGATCGTTTCAACGAATGGCTTGATCGTCATTCGCAAACTTTTTTTATTGCCCCAGCCGTTGTGCTGCTTTTGATCTTTGCCATCTTTCCTACATTTTACTCGATTGTTTTTGCATTAAGCCGCGTGAAATTTACCGCCAATGGATTGCGGTTTCGCTTTGTCTGGTTTGATAATTTCCTCGCCCAATTCAGCGGCAATGAGCAGGCGCATTTTCTCGGCCGCTTGACCAATATCAGTGTGCTTGGGTGGGTCTTCTTCGCTGTAATTACAGCGGCAACACTGTGGTGGCTTTATAAATCATTCCGGAATGGCGCATCGGTTGTCGGGTTGATTGGGCGTTTCATCTCGGCCGCCATGGCGATTTCGATCGCGTTCCTGCTTGGTGCGACGTTGTTATCAGGCAATCCGTGGGGCACTCTGATGACAACGATGTTCTATGTCGTTGTTGGATGCACGGTTCAGTTCTTGATTGGTACTGCGCTCGCCTTTTTGTGTTCGCAGCCGATCTCGGGCAAAAACTTTTTCCGCGTTTTGTTCTTCATTCCGTTGATGATCACACCGCTTGGTGTCGGTTACGCATTCAAAATGGTGCTTGATATCACCAAGGGCCCCCTTCAACCGCTCTGGGATGCGATTGGGTTGCAAAACTGGGCCTGGTCAACCGACGCATGGGCCGCTCGGTGGTTCGTTATTCTTGGCGACTCCTGGCAGTGGATTCCCTTCATCTTCATCGTGATGCTTGCCGCACTTGAGAATGTCTCGCGTGATCAGGTGGAAGCGGCGGAAGTCGATGGTGCATCCAATGTGCAGATCTTCCGCGAGATCACGTGGCCGCAAATCATGCCCGTGGCCGTTACGGTCATTCTCATCCGCATGATCGAAGCCTTCAAGATTGTCGATCTGCCCAACATCATGACTTCAGGTGGTCCGGGTATCGCGACCGAGTCGATGACGTTGCACTCTTATTTTCTTTGGCGCGCAAATGATATGGGCTCATCAGCAGCGGTTGCTTATCTGTTGCTGATCCTGACCGTTGTCGTCTGCTCATCTTTCTTCAACTACATCGTCCTTGGACAATTGAGGAAGGCGAAATGAGCGATCTTTCTTTAAAGCTCGAAAAATCGGATCGCTCTCTCCTGCAGAGGCTTTTTGAAGCGCCTGCTATTGGTAAGA
>RFZR01000354.1 GCA_009920595.1 Alphaproteobacteria bacterium
AACAGAAGGCGCTGTCGGGTCTTAGCCTTCATATACATCTGATTATCCTTTTAATTCAGGCGTTTAGGAGTTGATCGGTTCGTCTTGAGCGCTGTCGGGGAGAAAGATTTGAAGACGCTTCCTGGCGGCACAGGCGTTGCCAGCCCCGTGGTTATTTGTCGCATAGGCCGATTGTCATACAAGTGTCTGATATTATTGATATTTTTATCTCATCAGACAATGCCGATGGTCGTGTAAAAGGGGCGTGGATCGCATTTTTCGTTCAATCAAGCATGGCCATTTTTCGGTCGAAAACTTGTTGCCTCTTTTCTCGGCTTGAAACCGGGAAATTGGCGACTAATAATCTCGAAAGGGAGTTTGAAGCCTAAAGTAAAAATAATGAGGCACGATTACACCCAATATCGGGTGTCATGATGAAAGCCTCTCGTGATGTTCATTGGAAGACATGATCATCAATTTGGTGCGGCAAGTTCCTGAATAAAGAGAACCAGTCACAATCTTGGTTTCAAAAACCAGTAAAAAAGGTGAGGAACAAATGAATAGACGCGAAACACTCAAACTCATGGGCGCAACCGCTCTTGCTGGCATGACCGGCTTGCCGCAGCTCGCGAATGCTGCTGGTCAAGAAATGGTTGTGGTTGTGAAGATCGCCGGTATTCCGTGGTTCAACGCTCTTGAAGTGGGCGTGAAGAAAGCGGGCGGTGAATTCGGTATCAACGCTTCGATGGTTGGCCCTTCGGCTGTTGACCCGGCTCAGCAAGTCAAACTCATCGAAGACTTGATCGCGAAGAAAGTCGCTGTCATCGGCCTCGTTCCACTCGACGTGAAGGTGACAGAGCCCGTATTGAAGCGTGCCCAGGCCGCTGGCATCAAGGTCATCACGCATGAAGGCCCTGAACAGGCTGGCCGTGACTGGAACGTCGAATTGATCGACTCGATCAAGTTCGGTGAAGTCCAGATGGAACGCCTTGCGAAGGATATGGGCGAAGAAGGCGAATATGTCGTTTATGTCGGCACGCTGACCACGCCGCTTCATAACATCTGGGCAGACGCAGCCATCGCCTTCCAGAAGAAGAACTATCCGAAGATGAAACTCGCGACCGACCGCTTCCCCGGCGCGGACGTGACGGATGACGCCTACAAGACCACGCTCGACGTGCTCAAGGCCTATCCGAACCTCAAGGGTATTCTCTGCTTCGGTTCGCAGGGTCCGATCGGTGCGGGTAATGCCGTGCGCGAAAAGAAACTCGGCAAGAAGATCGCTGTTGTCGGCACGGTTCTTCCGTCACAGGGCAAGTCGCTCATTGATGACGGCATCATCCGTGAAGGCTTCCTCTGGAATCCGACAGATGCCGGTTACGCCATGGTCGCTGTTGCCAAGCTCGTGCTTGACGGCAAGGAAATCAAGGACGGCGTAGAAGTTCCGGGTCTCGGCAAGGCTGCCGTTGACGTCGCCAACAAGCAGATCAAGGTCGACAAGATCATGCGCATCAACAAAGACACGGTTGATGCGTTGATCAAGGGTGGCCTCTAATCCGCACTGACCTCGTAAACGCTGCGCCCCTCTCCGGAGGGGCGCAGTCTTTGTCTATTCACGTGCGCGATTAAGGACCAGCAATCGTGGCGACATTCCTCGATCTTAAAAATATCTCGAAGCGGTTTGGCGGCGTTCAAGCGCTCTCCGATGTCGATCTTACCCTTGAAGCGGGCGAGGTGCATTGCCTCGTTGGTGAAAATGG
>RFZR01000355.1 GCA_009920595.1 Alphaproteobacteria bacterium
CCCTTGAATTCATGAAACAGCGCGCGATGCGGCTTGCCCATCACTTGAGTGAGCACGTTCAAACGGCCGCGATGCGCCATGCCGAACACGATTTCCTGCACACCGAGATTGCCACCACGCTTGATGATCTGCTCAAGTGCGGGAACAAGCGATTCGCCGCCATCAAGACCGAAGCGCTTGGTGCCGGTGAATTTCACATCGAGAAATTTTTCAAACCCTTCGGCTTCGACGAGCTTGTTCAAAATCGCGCGCTTGCCTTCACGCGTGAACGCGATCTCTTTATCGGGCCCTTCGATGCGCGCTTGAATCCAGCCCTTCTCGGCCGGATTGGAAATATGCAGAAACTCCCAGCCGATCGTGGAGCAATAGGTCCGCTTCAGAATCGCAAGCATCTCGCGAATGGTTGCGAATTCGAGACCGAGCACATTATCGATGAAAATTTTGCGATCCCAATCGGCTTCGGTGAAGCCATAAGACGACGGATGTAATTCCTCATGATCTTTTGCCGGTTCGAGACGAAGCGGATCAAGATCGGCATGAAGATGGCCGCGCATACGATAGGCGCGGATCATCATCAGCGCGCGCACAGAATCGCGCGTGGCCTGTTGAACATCAGCGACGGACGCGCCGGTTTTACCAGCCTCAGCCTTGCCCTTGAGCTTGTCGCCAATTGCTTTTTCGACTTCAGCCCAATTGCCATCAAGTGCCGAGACAAGATCAGTGCGCGGCGTTACAGGCCAGTTGGTCTTTTTCCATGAGGCCCCTGCTGCCGATTTTTCAACCGATGCCGGATCGTCTTTCAGAGCCTCGAAAAATTCACGCCATTCCGCGCTGACGGAAGACGGATCTTTCGCATAACGCGCTTCCAACTGTTCGATATAGGCCGCATTGCCGCCATAAAGAAACGAGGTTTCGAGAAAGGCTTTGTTCTGGTCTTGGCGTGACATGACCCGCTCCTTGCGATCAATGACCCTTCAACACATCAACGAGTGTTTTACCGAGGCGCGCGGGCGACGGTGAGACGCGAATGCCTGCCGCTTCCATCGCAGCAATCTTGTCTTCTGCGCCGCCTTTGCCGCCCGAGATGATCGCACCAGCATGACCCATGCGACGACCGGGAGGGGCGGTGCGACCCGCGATGAAACCGACAACCGGCTTCTTGCGACCGCGCTTGGCTTCGTCTTTCAAAAACTGCGCGGCATCTTCTTCCGCCGAGCCGCCGATTTCACCGATCATGACAATCGATTCCGTTTTCGGATCCGCCAAAAACATTTCGAGCATGTCGATAAACTCGGTGCCCTTCACCGGATCACCGCCGATGCCGACAGCCGTTGTCTGGCCGAGGCCTTCCTGCGTTGTCTGGAACACCGCTTCATAAGTGAGCGTGCCGGAGCGCGAGACAATGCCGACATTGCCGGGCTTGAAAATGTTGCCCGGCATAATGCCGATCTTGCATTCGCCTGCCGTCATCACGCCCGGGCAATTCGGCCCGATGAGACGCGACTTCGAGCCCGAGAGCGCGCGCTTCACGCGCACCATATCGAGCACCGGAATGCCTTCGGTGATGCAAACGATCAGTGGGATTTCTGCTTGAATGGCTTCGCAGATCGCATCTGCTGCGCCCGGAGGCGGAACATAGATGACGCTCGCGTCAGCGCCTGTTGCATCACGCGCTTCAGCGACTGTGTCGAACACAGGCAGACCGAGATG
>RFZR01000356.1 GCA_009920595.1 Alphaproteobacteria bacterium
GATGATTTGTTGTTCCACAATATCCTCCTCGCCGCAGATGAGGGTTCCGGGTTTTGGATCCGCCGGATCATCGAATGATGACCGCACATAAGTTGGCACCCGATGCGTCATTGCGAGTTCAACCGAACGAACTTGCAAGACTTTGGCCCCCATCGAAGCCATTTCGAGCATTTCTTCAAAAGCCACTTTTTCGAGCCGTTGCGCTTTGGGGACGATCCGCGGATCGGTCGTATAAACCCCATCGACATCGGTATAGATGTCGCAGCGCTCGGCATTGAGGCCGGCAGCAATCGCCACCGCACTTGTATCCGAACCGCCACGACCCAAAGTCGTCAAGCGCCCTGTTTCAGCATGAATTCCTTGAAAACCGGCAACAACAGCCACTTCCTTACGTTTGCGGAATCCGTCGATGATTCCGCTCCCGTCCATGCCGGAAATCCGGGCCGAGCCATGGGCATCATCGGTATGAAGCGGGATTTGCCAGCCCTGCCAGGAGCGGGCGGGAATGCCAATATTCTGAAGGGCCATCGCCAAGAGGCCCGAGGTCACCTGTTCGCCGGAGGCGACGACCGCATCATATTCGCGCTGGTCATAAAGGGGGGCCGCGTCTTTACACCAGGCAACGAGCTCATTCGTCTTGCCTGACATGGCCGAAACCACAACCGCGACGTGATAGCCCGCCTCGACTTCGCGCTTCACATGGAGGGCGACATTGCGGATCCGGTCGAGATTGGCGACCGAAGTTCCGCCAAATTTCATCACAAGGGTTTTCATCAGAACGGGAAACCGTCTTGAAACAAGGGGCAAGAGCGGACTTGCGTCCTGCGTCCTGCCGGTTGAAAAAGGCG
Source organism: Alphaproteobacteria bacterium (assembly GCA_009920595.1). GTDB lineage: Bacteria > Pseudomonadota > Alphaproteobacteria > Rhizobiales > Beijerinckiaceae > CAIUPE01. The sequence continues at coordinate 849 of RFZR01000356.1, forward strand.
CACATCCATGGCGGCGTGGGGGCCCTCTGTCAACCGCCCGACCAGGACTGTGGACGCCGAAAGGCAAAGGAATTTCCGATGACATATGCCCAAGGCTCGACCATCGACGAGAATGAAGTCGCCCGTTTCGAGCGGATTGCGCGTACTTGGTGGGATGAGAAAGGCCCGATGGGCGTGCTCCACCGTTTCAACCCCGTCCGGTTACAGGTCATTCGCGGACGGGCACTCAAACGCTTTGGTCGCGATGGCGATGAGGCCAAGCCGCTTGCTGGACTTTCAGTGGTCGATATCGGTTGCGGCGGCGGTCTTCTCTGCGAACCTTTGAGCCGGCTTGGTGCCAATGTGACGGGCATTGATCCCGCGCCAACAAATATTGAAGTTGCCAAACTTCACGCGGCCAAAAGCGGGCTCTCAATCGATTATCAACAAACGACCATTGAAGCACTCGTTGAAGAAGGTGCGCGGTTCGACATTGTGCTCGCAATGGAAGTTGTCGAACATGTTGCCGATGTTGACGCCTTTGTTGCCGCTTGCACCGCCGCCGTAAAACCCGGTGGGCTTCTTGTTATGGCGACTTTGAATCGTACACTCAAAGCCTTTGCGCTTGCGATTGTCGGCGCGGAATATGTTTTGCGATGGTTGCCACGCGGTACCCATCAATGGGAAAAATTCGTCACACCTTCGGAACTCACGCGCGCAATTGAACGCGATGGATTGATCATTGATTATCAAGCGGGAGTTGTTCTTAATCCGCTCACCAATCAATGGAAATTATCGCGCGATATGGATGTGAATTATATGCTCACAGCGGTGCGTGACTAAGCACTTTTAATTTGCATCATCAAAGGAGGGAGGCAGCGG
>RFZR01000357.1 GCA_009920595.1 Alphaproteobacteria bacterium
CCTAAGGCAAATAAAACAACGCCAAAGAGCGAAGAGCTAACGGTAGACGCACCGGAAACTCAAGAAGTGGCAGCGGTTGAAACGCAGAAATTTGATGATCGTCGCCTCAATGCCATCGAACAATCGGTCAAAGAAATTCGCGCAATGCTCGGTCAAGAAGTGATGATGAGCGGTTTAAAATCAGCCGGCGCTTCTCCAGCTTTGATCTCCGTGTTCTTGGCGCAATCGGGCGCACTCGCCTCAATCGATCCGGATCGTCGCTTTGCCAAATTTTTGGCTGATCGGATGCTCCATAAAGCACCACCGAAATTGACCGGTGGTCCGCGCGTTGTGTTGACACTCGGTCCGAGCGGCTCGGGTAAAACAACATTACTCGCGCAATTGGCAGCGAAAGCCCGTATCGAGTCACCTGATGAAAAACTCACTTTTGTGAATGCTGACGCCAATCGTTTTGGTGCCGCTGAACAATTGCGTGCCTATGGCAAAATTCTCGATGTCCCGGTGATCGACGTCGAACATCCCTCTGAACTTGCCAAACTGACCACAAATTCTGGCCAGCGTTTGTCGCTTTTCATCGATATGCCAAGCCAACCGCATGAAAATGGCGTATTGCTCGATATTCTTGAGCGTCATCGCGACGAATTGCCTGAGATGTTTAGTGTCGGTGCAATCGCGGCCAATCTTTCAACGGATGCGGTCGATCGCATGTTGTCGCGCTACCCCAACCTTGATGCGTTGGCTCTGACTAAGCTTGATGAAGCACCGCTCTCGCTTTCCACCTTCAGCCTTTTGAGCTTGCGCGGCCCGGGCGTTGCCTTTCTTGCCTCGACCTCGCATCTTGTGAAAGGATTGATGGAACCTGAACCTCGCATCTTGTGAAAGGATTGATGGAACCTGATTCGGATATGCTCGAAAGCGTCATTCATTCGAGCCTCGTGGGCAGCGAAGCCGAACAGCTGAACTGACCTTTATTGTAAATGATCGCGTAGCGTCGGTAGCGTAATATGAAACGTCCTCAGGCCACGGCCATCACGAGCGGAAAAGGCGGAGTCGGCAAGACAAACCTCTCCGTCAATCTCGCCCTCGCCCTTCATAAGGCCGGTGAACGCGTTGGCATTTTCGACGCCGACCTCGCGCTTGCCAATGCACATCTCGTTTTGGGGTGCCGACCCAATCGTACAATCGTTGATGCGCTTTCGGGCCAATGCACGATGGCTGAGACAGTTGTTGAATCACCTTTGGGCGTGAAGATGATTGCCGGCGGCAGCGGCCTTGCAGAGGTCATGGGGCTCTCGGTTGAGAAGCGCCAAGAAATCATCAGAAATTTTTCTGAACTCTCCGGCACAATTGATCACTTGATTGTCGATACCGCAGCAGGCGTCGAAGCCAATGTGATTGATTTCGTAGCTGCCTGCGATCGTGTTATTGTTGTGGTTGTTGGCGAGCCGACTGCTTTTGTTGATGCCTATGCGTCGATCAAAGTATTGCATCAAGACACAGGTCGCGATCGTTTCGACGTGATCATCAATCGCGCGGCCAATGACGCGGTAGGCGCTCAAATCTTCACGCGTTTTCGCGCCATTACGGATCGCTTTTTGAAAGTGACACTCAATCACATTGGCACAGTTCCGGAAGACGAGCGGCTTGCGATCGTGTGATCGTTGTTGTGGTGGGTGAACCCACCGCTTTTGTTGATGCCTATGC
>RFZR01000358.1 GCA_009920595.1 Alphaproteobacteria bacterium
AAGAAAGAGCTTTATTCACTTAAACTCGTGAATTGGCACTTCTGGCTCTCAACCATAGGCATCGTGTTCTATATCACATCAATGTGGGTTGCAGGTATCATGCAAGGTCTGATGTGGCGCGCTTATACAGCGCTTGGTTTCCTTGAATATTCTTTCATCGAAACGACGGAAGCTTTGCACCCGATGTATGTCATCAGGGCTCTTGGTGGCGCGCTCTTTGTGCTTGGTGCGCTCGTGATGGTCTACAACATCTACATGACAATTCGCTCGCCCAAGACGGCCTTGATCGGCAGTCAAGCGGCTTTGGTCCCTGGCGAGTGAGGAGATAAAACAATGGCAATTCCTACAACTCACAAGCCAAGCATCTGGCAACGGCATGCGGTGTTCGAAAAAAATTCGATCATCCTTGTCATTGGTATTCTTGTGGCGATCTCGATTGGTGGTCTCGTTGAAGTTCTACCACTCTTTTATCTAAAGAGCACAATCGAGAAAGTTGAAGGCATTCGTCCCTATTCGCCGCTCGAACTCGCAGGTCGTAATATCTATGTGCGAGAAGGTTGCTATGATCATCCCTTTCAATGGGGTTCAAAACGCACGGGACCTGATCTTGCGCGTGTCGGTGGAAAATATTCGGATGATTGGCACCGCGATCATTTGAGAAACCCACGGTCAGTTGTGCCCGCATCAATTATGCCCGGCTATCCTTGGCTTGAACAAACACCATTGAACATTTCCCATATCGGTGAAGACATGGCCGTGCTTTCCGTTGAGGGTGTGCCTTACACGCAAGAGATGATTGCCGCAGCAACATCAGACGCCAAAACTCAAGGATCGGCAGAAGATGCATCAACGAAGGCTCTTCTGAATCGCTATCCAAGAGCCATCATTCGCGATCTAGGTGGGAATAATGGCCGTCTCACAGAAGCGGATGCACTGGTCGCCTATCTTCAACTTTTGGGCACGCAAGTCGATTTCAAGCTTTATGACGACAAAGCCAATATCCGGTGAAGGAGAAAGGACATGAGTATGACATTTGAAACTCTTTCCGCATTCGCCGCGTCTTGGGGCTCGATCTATTTCGCTCTGATGTTTTTGATCGCTGTTGCTTATGCACTGTGGCCTTCAAAGAAGACACTTTTTGATCACGCTTCCCGCATGCCCCTTTCCGAGGACTAAATCCATGAACACGAAAAATGATAATGGCCTCGACGCCCATAAAACCACGGTCGGGACAACAGGGCACGAATGGGATGGTCTTGAGGAATTGAATAATCCTTTACCGCGCTGGTGGCTCTGGACCTTTTACGCGACGATTATCTGGGCACTTGCCTATTGGATTGTTTATCCAGCGATCCCGCTTGCAACATCTTTCACAAAAGGTGTCTTTGGATGGACATCGCGCGAACAGATCGTCAAAGATCTGGATGGGCTGAAAGAAATTCGTGGCCCGATGACAGCCAAAATTGAAGCGGCGTCTTTGCAAGATATTGAAAAAACGCCCGAGCTTCTCTCTTTCGCTCGCGCTCAAGGTGCTGCGGCTTTCGCCGTCAATTGCTCACCTTGTCATGGAGCGGGCGCGCAGGGTTTCAAAGGCTATCCAAATTTAAATGATGACGATTGGCTTTGGGGCGGTTCGCTTGATGCTATCCATCAAACGCTTCGACACGGCATTCGTTGGGAC
>RFZR01000359.1 GCA_009920595.1 Alphaproteobacteria bacterium
GCTGCCGTAGCTCAGTGGTAGAGCACTCCCTTGGTAAGGGAGAGGTCGAGAGTTCAATCCTCTCCGGCAGCACCAGATAAGACGAGGCGTGCGAGAAAACCAACTTTTATTCTTACGTTCCTGTTGGGTCTCTTCGGCGAAACATCAGAAACTAATGTCTATCTTTGTATTTTTGAGTCGAGATCGATTTCAGAATCTGCAATGCGGTAGCCAACCCCCGGCTCGGTTTGAATGAGTGTGGGCGCTTGGGGCGTCGTCTCAATCTTTTGCCTTAACTGGCCGATGAAGACACGCAGATATTGCGTATCCTCAACATGGGCGGGACCCCAAACCATTTTTAGAATTTGGCGATGGGTCACCACACGTCCAACGTGGCGTGCTAGCACAACCAGAAGGTCAAATTCTTTCGGCGTTAAATGAATCGGTTTCCCTGCTTTCGTAACATCATGACGGATCGTATCGATTGATACATCGCCAATTTGAAATCGGCTTTGGATCATTGGTTCGATATGGCCACGACGCATTGCGGCTCGAATGCGCGCAAGCAACTCACCAATTGAAAATGGCTTATTGACGAAATCATCCGCACCGGCATCAAGGGCGCCAATTTTTTCGTTTTCTTCCTCCCGGGCCGACAATACGATAATGGCCGTCGCGTTTTTTTGTCGAATAGAGCGAATTAAATCCTTGCCATCAAGGTCAGGTAATCCAAGATCAACAAGGATCAAATCATATTCACGCTCGGCAATGGCTTTTAAGGCATAAGCGGCTGTTAGCGCTTGCGCGACATAATAGCCCGCAGCCGTTAAGCTCGGCTTCAAAAATCTCTGAATTTGCGGTTCATCATCGACGACGAGAATGGAAGGTGTAAGCGCCATATCGGATTTCACGTGATCATAAATTGAGAAGGGGTAATTCAAGCACAAAACGTGCACCGCGATTATTGACGAGAGGACTTTCAGCATGAAGGGTCCCACCCATCGCCGTCACAACACCGCGGCCAATTGTAAGGCCTAAGCCAAAACCGCTTGTAGAGCTTGGTGTTGAGGGACCGCGATAGAATTTATCAAAGATCTTTTCGAGATCATGCGGCGCGATGCCCGGGCCATGATCTTCGATGGCCAGACGTAGATTTTTTCCATTTTTGAGAAGTTTTAGCGTTATGGGGTCCTTCGTGCCGCCAAATTTTATTGCATTGTCAATCAGGTTGAAGATCACCTGTTCAAGCAATACGACATCGCCTCGCACAAGGCCAAGCGACTCGTCGATAAACAAAGAGAAGCGCAGTTGAGGAAAATTCCGTTTTGCACGTTCAAGCGCGGCGCGGAGGCTTTCAGCACAATCGACCTGTTCGGACTTTAAATCAATAATGCCGGTTTCAAGCCGTGTCATGGCAAGTAGATTGCCGACAAACAGATTAAGACGGATCGCTTCTTCTTCAATCGCTGCAAGAAGATCATCGCGGTCAGCGGCGGTCATATTCTCGCCGAGTTGGCGCAACGCTGTCGACGAGCCCAAGATTGATGCAAGGGGTGTGCGTAAATCATGGGAAAGTGCGGAGAGTATGGCCGATCGTAACCGTTCCTGATCGGCTTGCAATCGCGACTCTTGCGAGTCGGCAGCAAATTCGATGCGTTCGATGGCAATGCCTGCTTGTTTAATAAGTGCCTGCAACGCGTGA
>RFZR01000360.1 GCA_009920595.1 Alphaproteobacteria bacterium
GGTGACGAGTGTCTCTTTGCGCGTCGGCCATGTGACTTTCCGCGTTTCCGAACGCACGTCCTGGATGAAATGCATCACCGAAAAACGCTTGGAATTGGATTCGGTCATCATAGGCCCCGGACGAGACGAAAAAAGCGATGTGTTTCAGGCATGGCACCGTGATCTTTGAACCCTCGACCCGCCGCCAATGTCTGGAAAGAGCGCCTCTATAGGCGTAAAGCCTTGAAGGGTCAAGGCGGAGAGGCCCTCTGCCCGCCGCTAATTGGGGCAAAAAAGAAGGCCCCGAAACCGGAGCCTTCAAGAAATGGCAGGGGCTGAGGGATTCGAACTCTCGACCTGCGGTTTTGGAGACCGCCGCTCTAACCAGCTGAGCTAAGCCCCTATCGCGACGGGTCACGCCCGCCTTCGGCAGTCGTCATGCCAAAGGGGGCGACGGATTGCAAGGGGGATGAGCTGTGTCCGCGCAAGGCGCGGCAAAACGATCCTGTGAATCGTTTTGAACGGCGAACGCCCGAAGCGTGAGCGAAGGGCCGGCAAAGCGAAGCGTGGTTCGACACGCGCTGTTGGCGCGGCTCACCATGAGGTTTTATATTGATCTTCATCCTGCCGCTCACCATGAGGATTATAAATTTCGATTGCCGATTGCCCCCTACTTCCTTTCCAAAGCCGCAATCAACCGCTCGACTTCCTTATGCCCATCCTCGAGCAGCGCGGAGAGATGTTCGGCCGCGCGCATCATCGCGAAATCATCGCGCGGGCCATAGGTCGCCTGATCGCGCAATTTCACGAGCGCATGATGGAGCGTAATGCTCAACGCTTCCACACTGTCGGGAAATGTGAGGACTTTTGAATAATCGATGAGAGGCATCGCGCACCCGGAAAGCGAAACGACCCCAGCGTGGGAGACGCTGGAGTCGGGGTGTTAGAACAGCCACAAGAAGAGGGCCGCGACGCCTTTAGTCTCGCGACCTGGACATAACGCCGCCACCCCGACGTCGATCAACGTCAGGGCAGTTTGGTGACGGCAGATGCACTGCCGCTTCTTGTGGAGCGTTCTAATTCCCCGAGTCATGAAGGGCATGACCTAAGGGAAAGCATAACCCACACACACCAAAACGTAAACTCATGCCCCGCGTTCTTACTCCGCGTCGGCATGAACCTAGGCAGGCGGAGTTTTCAACCGCGTTAGAATGAAGGCGAGAGTTTTAGTAAAATGCGGGGGGATAGGATGAGGGAGCAGGGAGTAGGGAGTAAGGTTTAGGGCAAAGAGTAATTTTAGTTATGAAAATAAAAAATTTCGTATCAATGATTTAACCAGAATAAACTCCTAAATCTGATGCTTTTAATATAAAATCAACTTGCTTCATTTTTGATAAATCTAAATCAACATTTCTTGTAACATTAAGAAGAAGTTTTGCTCGATCCGCAGCAGTATGATCAGCTTTATTTCCTTCTACTATAAGTCTTAATTTCATAAGAATCTTTTCTTCAAGCTCATCTAAAATATCAAAGTATTTTTCGGGTTTAACAGAATCAATCCAAACTGCCCGCTCAGGTAAAGCAGCCTTTAATAAGTTACCAACAACCTTTCGATTAAGAAGTGGCAAAGGATCGTCAACAGCAGTGCGCAGTATTTTCATAAGGGTATAGTTTGATAACAAAACCATCTGAATTAGCTTT
>RFZR01000037.1 GCA_009920595.1 Alphaproteobacteria bacterium
TCTTATCAACCTGGCTGCATCAAGCCGAGATTGACCAATTGCGCTTTCAGATCTGTCTGATCGACCAGATTATTATTCATGTCGGACAAATCAATTTGCGGAGGCATGACAAGACGCCCTTTACCCGCCAAGGCCGACAAATCACCTAAGTTCGGGAAGTAATATGGACGTTGCTTGGTGACGGGCGGTTCGGTTGCAGGACCGAAATCAATGCCGATCGCACTGACCTTCATGGGCAAAAGTTTATTGCCAAGACCAATCGAGTCCAAAATTGTCGAAAGAGCGGACGCATTCGATATGGACAAGCTTGCAATTTGACCTTGATCGACCGCGTAAATTGACTTGAGTAATCCTGTCGAATCCAACCGCTTTAAATTTGTAAGAACATTTTGCTGTTCTGTTGCATCCGATTTGAGCAATGCCAAAATCGAATCGGCCACTGACAAGGATAGAGGGAAATCAGATAGATTGTTGTCTCGCAAATCTTTCTGGAAATTTGTAACATCAGTCGATGCAAAATCAGCGGGCACGGCAGTGTTGATTGAACGCAACTTACCATCGGAGGCTAGTTTTGCCACACGCGCAATTTGCCCCGAGATTGATTCCGGCGAACCAGACACTTCAAGACCCGAGAGAAGTTTCGCGAGCACGTTCCCTTTACCCGGATCAATGACCGGAGACTGGTTGGTGATTGTTGGATAGATTGTCGACAAGAGCGACACATCAAGCGCTGATGTCACTCGGATACCACTAATCTTCGAATTGAGAGTGGTATGAGTTGGTGGACTCAAATCCAATGCCAAAGCATTCTCAGCCGTATCGACAATCCTAAAGGAATCGAATTTTGTAAGAGTCGAACCAAGATCTTCAAATTGCGCAGCCTGCCCTGCATTCACGTCACCACTTATTTTAACGGAACTAATCGCAGGCGCGCCCGAACCGAACAATGCATCTTTCGCTACAAGAATCGCTGCTGCATTATCTGAAATTTGAAGCGGCCGCGCCAAGCTGACATTGGTTCGCCCTTGCAGAAGTGTTGCGATGTCTTTCGCCTGCTGCGCTGTAACCGTTCCCGAATTGTCCAAGACAAAGGGACCAGGATTATTGAAAAGAATGCCAAGAGCCTTCGCATTTCGTGCGATTTCAACAGACGACAAGCTCAATGTGCCACTTGGTAAATCTGTTAAACGCAGACTATTAAGTTTATCGGCATCGGCCAAAGATCCAATTACACCAAGATGCGACTTCAAATAGGAAAGCGGCTGCGCAATATCAATCGGTGCCGAAGTTGTCGTGATCGTTCCTAATTTTTGTTCATTCGATATTTTTTGAATATTCGAACCCAGGAACATAATGGAATCGATACTGTCTCGTATGTTAACGCGCCTTACATTTGCGAGAGACGCCACCGAGTTGGCATTCGCAGCTGTCACATCACGCACTGCGACCTGATAACTTGTACCAATTTTCGATAAAACCGAGTTCCCTGCCCTCAACTGGCTATAAGTCAGCTGCAATTCAGTAGAATTTGTGCCGGTTAACTGCAGAGTTCTCAAACTACCGGCATTGGTCATTTGGCCGAGCTTTGCCCACACATCGCCTTGTGACAAATTCAGCGGGTCATCGGCAACGGTTACGGGATAGGCGAGCTTTTTCATCATATCCGTCGTGATGGATAAAGCTTGCGTTCCGGAAATACGATCCGCTGTCAATGTGAATGAAGAGGGGGATGCCAGCTTCGGAAGGAGCTTTGTCAACGCCTGCATTTGGGTGAAGCTGATCTTGATGATCGCCGGGTCGACCGCAGGTTTGACGGAGACGATCACACCAATATCGACAAGCCTATTGAGTTTTGTAATCGCATCAGAAGAAAGCGACGTGATACTCTGATTGAGGTTGAGGTTAAAAGGGACCTTCAGGGCGGCCTTATTATTCGGGTTGATCGCTAAGGCTTCTTCTAGGGTTTTGACCGGCACTTGGGCTTGAAACAATCTGGCCAAAGCAGACACATTGACCGTCGGCGTTGACGTGCTTTTCGCCGTCGTCGCCACCTTCGACGCCGTTGTCTTCATAACCGAACTACTGCTCGAGACGCCCGAAACAGACGTGACCATGACCACCCTCAAAAGCTTATGCCCGGCCGTCGCCGGACATGGATATCCGCCTTCGGAACTGCAAAACTGGTGCCATGATCCGGAATCTTGAGATCGCGGTTAAAATCCCCCAAACAAGAAGATAAAACTTAGATTTTCCCTCGATTTCAGCCCATTTCAAGAGTCTGGGACCCGAACAGTGCCGCAGGCCGGACTCCCTGGTTCGAACTTTTCCAAACTATAAGCGCCTTCATTGACAAGCCTTCTTGCCGACCGATAGGAGAGGATCGTCATCGGCAAAATCCATACGGATTGATTGCAGGCTCCCCAGGTGTTCATGTCCAACTCTGACAAAGACGATCACATCATTCCGCTCGGCCACGGCCATAAAGGACTGAGAGGCATCGTGGCATCGGTAGGGGGAAACGATCCTGCCACGATTCAAAGTGACGATCCTTTTTCTCAAGAACTCGAACGGCGTCTTCTCGAAATTGGATTTGTCGAAGGGGCCGAAGTCGAAATTCTTCATGAAGGCTTTATTGGAAAAGATCCGATTGCCGTTCGTGTTGATGATATGAGTGTGGCGCTACGTCGGCGTGAGGCCAACGCGATCTTAATTCGACCAGTTAAGGCGTAGGGCGCTAACTAAAAATTGGAAAAGCGGGCAAGAAAAAACCCTCTGAGTTTTTCTCAGAGGGTTTTGTCAAGCTTGAATGAAAATCAGACTACCGCGCCAAGGGCAGAAGCGCCTCACGAATTTCACGCGCCGATCGCCGCGCAATTGTTGCGGCTTCTTCAGGCGTAAGAACGTGATCTTTTTCTAATAAGACGATGGCGGTGGCACGCGGATTATCGCGTGCTTGCGCTCCCAGTTTTTGATCAGCTGATGCATCTTTCTGCTCTTGATTGTCGAGCGTCTCTCCGAATAACAAAATCATAATTGTCTTGCCGACAATATTCATCAAGATCGAGAACAAGATCAAACCGGCAAACATTGTGAATGCCGCCACGACACGCCCAAGTACGGTCGTGGGATACATGTCACCATAGCCGGTTGTCGTGAGCGTGACCACACACCACCACATCGCAGTTGGGATGGATGTAAAAAAGCGCTTGTCTTCAGGGATTGGATTTCCGCTGATGGGATCATGCGGCATAAAAATTTGTGGCTCGTCACCGGGTTGTAAACTTGCGTCGAGTGCTGCCTGACCTTCGATGAGAGAATGAGGGGCGTAAAGCTCCCCTTCAGCATAATACATGAGGCTTGAAGACATCATCATAACGGCAAAGAGCGTGATGAGATAGATATTCAAATTGATCAGCAAAGGGTTACGATTTTTTGCAATCTGCGAACCCAACATTTCCAAAGCTTGCCGCGCGAGTTTCAAAACACGCATCACACGAAGTACGCGCATCACGCGAAGAACTCTTGTGCCACGCAAGGCCTGAGTATCTGCAAACAACAAAAGCGATGGCAGGATCGACAAAAGATCGATGATACCCCAGAAACTGAAAACAAATTTCAATCTGTGTTTGGCAAAATAAATATTGCCAACATATTCAAGTATGAACACGCCAAGCGTTACGTTTTCTACGATCGTCATCAATTGATGATGATGCTCGGCCACATCAGAAAGCGTTTCAACCGCAATGCCAATGCAAGAAATGAAAATGAAAAAAGCGATGAAATTTTGAAAATGGCGGTACCACGCGAAAGTAACATCGGTGAACATCCGCTCAAGAAACAACAACGGCCCGCTACGCATTACTCTACTCCACTTTATGAACGCGGGACGCACTATTGCCGGGCCGGCCCAATTTTGTCAATTTTGTGGCACGACGTCTTAAATCATTCAAACTATTGCCCAAATCAGCAATCATTCTGTAACCCTTGATGCGGTAACTCTTTGGCACCCGCAGCGGAAACGAGGTTCAGAGCCGATGGCTGATGATGATGCAGCTCGGATCGAAAAACTGGAGAGCGAAATCGCTCGCCTGCGCCGTCTGGTTGCCGATTATGCAGCTGAAGCCGCCCGCTTACGTCAAAATGATCAGGCTCGTGCCCGTCAGGATAATATTTCGCAAACAGCCCGTGTGACCGCTGAGGAGGCGGATTTTGCCTTGATGATGGGCAAAAAAACGCCGCGCCCGACGCGTCGCAAATCAGCTTGATCTCCTGAGACGCCCCGTCTCTCTATGCCTCATTGATTGACAAGGATCGTCCGCGTCTTCTAGGTCGGGGTTTCTTGGTGACGCCCGAGGCCTTGATGTCGATGTCTTCTGTTCTGCGCGACGTCCGCTTGGGTGTCATAGGAATCCTCCCTATCGCTCTCGCCGCCGTGCCCTTTGGCCTTCTTTTGGGCAGCGAGGCCGTTAGGCGAGGGTTGAGCCCCGCCGAGATCAGCCTCATGAGCATGATCGTTTTTGCAGGCTCCGCGCAATTTCTGACCGTCAGCATCTGGTCACATCCCGCGCCATGGGCTGCACTCGCGCTGGCGGCTTTCCTGATCAATCTTCGTCATGTGCTGATGTCGGCGTCGCTCTCACCGAAGCTCAAACATTTTCGTAGCTCACAAAAAGCACTCGTCGCTTTTCTCCTTGCAGACGAAATTTGGGCGCTGAACGAAAGACGCGCGATGATTCATCAAATCACGCCGGGCTTTTATTTTGGCACGGCGCTCGGCCTCTATGTCATTTGGCTGGCCGCGACGATTGCGGGCACCGTACTTGGTGAAACCCTGCCCGCCCCCGAGACTATTGGTTTCGATTTTGTTTTTGCAGCCCTCTTCATCAGCCTCGTGACAGGCTTTGCGAAAACATGGCGCGCGCTTCCTGTGGTCATATCAAGTCTCGCAGCGTCGCTTCTTTTCAAATCAGTCTTCGGCGGAACCGGCTTTATTGTTGCGGGTGGGCTTGCAGGCATGATTGCCGCCGCGCTTCTACCTCCCGAGCAGAAGGAAGCGCCATGAATCTTGATCCCGCAACCGTGATGGCCATCATCGCAATGGCCTTCGCGACTTATGCCACGCGTATTTCTGGCTTTATCATCGGCCCTTATCTCCCGGAGCAAGGACGCTTGAAACAGGCACTTGATGCTGTACCTGCAGCCGTTCTGACGGCAGTGATTGCGCCAACTTTGTTCAACAGCCCAGCCGAGTTATTCGCCGCCGTGGTGACCGCTATCGCGGCGCGAAGACTACCCGCTTTGGGAGCGATCGCGGTGGGAGTCTGCGCCGTTCTGCTTGGGCGCCAATTCTTAGGACACTGGTAAAAATGCCAATTCGCGCAACACTTGCAGACCTTGAGCCCATTCTGGCATTCCAGGAACGGGCCTATCACGAAAACCGCGCCATCAAAGGCGTTGAACCTCTTCCTTTGAGCGTCGATTACACGGGACTCTTCGACTTCATGGAATTCTGGATTGAAGGGCCAAAAGATCATCCTGAGGGCCTCGTCATTCTTGATCCGACCCATGAGCCGCCTGGGGATGCGCTTTTCATCTGGAGTATCGCGACAGCCCCCGATCAGCGCGGGAAAGGACTCGGCAACAAGCTCCTCGATTTCGTCGAGGCACGAGCGAAAGCGCTCAACCGGCGCGCCGTCACGCTGGTTACCAATAGCCGCCTGCCCGAACGGATCGATTGGTATCTCCGTCATAACTTTGTCATCATGAGGCATGAGACACTCAGCGATCGCACAGTCGTACATATGCGAAAAAATATCGCATCCGATTGAGAAAATTTCGCGTAGACAGATTAAGTGTCTGATTTTTTTGCCGAAGCATTACGGTGTGCCCTACAAAAACAGAAGGGAAAGCCGTTAAAAATGCATGGCGAAACCCATTGGACGCGGGCCGCCAAGTTTGGTAAAGCCCGCCCATCGATCCCGGAACGGATGCTGAGTTTGTTTTCAACCCTGTAAATAATGAGGACCAAAATGAAGAAGATCTTGATTGCCGCTACCGCACTTCTCGCACTCGCGATTGCTCCGGTGGAAGCAAAGACAAAAGCCCCAGCGAAGGCTGCTCCGGCTCCTGTCGTCAATGATGCAACCGACGGCTTTCTCCTTTGCGGCCTTCTCGTTGTTCCGGCCCGCTGCACGATGACTGAACGCGTTATCGGTGGCGTTGTGTTCGGTGCGGCAATCGGCGCGGCTGTCGGCTCAGTCTACACCACGGTGGCCGGCGCGCAGACTGTTGCTCAGAGCATTCAGAACGCCGCACTCATCGGTGCTGGTGTTGGCGGTCTCGGTGGCGCCGCCATCGGCCACGCCAAGTAATTTTGTTTGATTTAGGCCCTAATTTTTTGGGCTCAAAACGACAAAAGCCCCGCATCATGCGGGGCTTTTTTTAAACGTCAACGCTTCCCCTTTTTATGCCGTTGAGAGCTTTTGCGCATGATGATCTCGTTGTCTAACCTCCGATTGATCTCGATCCATCAAAACGTCAAAATTTTTATGTCTGTTTTGTCGATCGCCTTCATGCTTTTTGCGCATGATAATACTTTCGCGGCACAAACACCCGATACCGTGAAAAAGGCGCGCCAAGCCTGTAGCCGCTTGGCTGAAAAAATTGCCAATACACGCAAGCTGAAAAATAACACTGTCCAATCCTCAAGCAACTATAATGTTGATAAGGATACATGCTTCGCTCAAGTCGAAATTTCGCAAATCTTGCAATCAAAAAACACAAATGAAAATCAAAATGAAAGCCAAGGCGAAGGACAGAGTGCAGAGCAAAATGAAAAACGGCATCGACAAATTATCTTGATGAACGCAACTGAGAATAAAATTCTTGCCATTGTCATGTGGGAAGAGCCGAAAGGTCTTCGCGTCGGTCATGTCTATGACCCAAGCTATGATGGTCCACGCGATGAATATGAAAAAGTCGAAGCCTATATGCGAAAAAAAATGGCGCTCAATCTGCGCTAAGTCTGATGTGTTATTGCGGAGCAACGATCCATGAGCCTTGAGTCTGTTCGCGATTTTTTTGCTCAATATGCTCCCGATATCGAAATTCTCGTCACAGAAGCAAGCTCGGCTACCGTGAACGAAGCGGCGGCCGCTCATCAAGCGCGCCCCGAGCAAATCGCAAAAACATTAGGTGTATGGTTGAAGAATGAAGTGGTGCTGATTGTGATGAGCGGCACGGCGCGTCTTGATAACCGCAAATTCAAAGACCGCTTCAGTGAGAAGCCGCGCATGGTGGATGCTACGGAGATCACTTTACGCACAAGCCACCCAGTCGGCGGTGTATGTCCTTTCGGCCTTGAGAAGCCCCTAAAAATCTATGCTGATGAAAGCCTAAAAGCGTTCGACATTGTTATACCGGCGGCGGGCGCCACCAATGCGGCCGTAAAGATTGCGCCCGAACGCCTTGTATCGCTTGTCAATGCTGAGTGGATCGATCTCGCCAAACAAGATTTGTGAAATCTATTTTGATAATCCCGATAGATCTTCTGAACGCTGCTGTTTCAGTTGATCATTGGACTCGTTGTCGACCTTACTGTTCGACGTCGAAGGAAAATTCCCATTCAGGCCTTCGCGTGCAAGATGATTGACATGACGCAAAGTACCATGCGCGAACGGATCGGTAGCGCGCCTGATGGACTCAAGTGCTGAACGAAGCGTACGGATTTCTTCAACCGCTTCCATAATCAAATCATCTTTGATTTCACTTTGATGGTTCACACGCTCAATCAGAGATTTTTTATGATTCTTTGGAATACCGATAAGGCGAGTTACAAAATCTCGCAAAAGATCATGGTGGCGGCCATGATGCCACTCCGGAAGCAAAGAGGGTGTGTCATACCAATCTTGCGCGCTTTCCGGATGGCACCCGATTAACCCGATACGATCTTTGATGATCGCCATCGGATCGCCATTGCTATAATGGGCAACAACATCAAACCGATCGATGTCACTTAAAAACGTACACCCATCATAGAAAAACATTGAATCGGAAGCGCCTTCCCACTCAATCCGTAATGTCGTCTTGAAAGAGCGTCTGATCTCGGCGCGTGGTCGCGTGATATATTGAACGCACTCCGTATAAGGCAGAAGACCAAAATAGTTGCGCCCGCCCCAATAGGCACCCATGCAGATGCCTAGATAGGCGCCACCCTGCTCGACAAAATTGCGCACATGATCGCGGCGCAGAGCAAAGAGAGATTGAAAACGATCCGCATCGCCATCACCTCCCGGCATGACCAAAAGATCGATGCCCTCAAGACCTGCGGGTGTGATATCCGTGAGGCCAATGATCCGAACTTCATGATCACGCGACAGGACATCAGCAACGGCCGAAGCGCATTGACGAGAGCAAAGTGGATGATGTTGAAAAATTGCAATTCGGGACATGCGCTAATCTTCACGCCTTCAGCGCGTCGGATCAAGGACTTTGCGGCGACGTTAGCAAATTTACCTGCGGATTAATTCGGACAATTCGTAAAATGAGAGCCTCATACGGGCCCATTTCGAGGGGTCAGATAAAATAACTTGCGAGAATAAAAAGAGCTGCCGCGCCAATCGTGTTCAACGTGAACATCATCCCGGCAATACGAAATCGAAAATTTTCTACGTCACTCGAGACGCCCCAAGCGTGCATGAGACGTCCGCTTAAAAGGGCAAGACAAAGCAGATGTATGATCACAGAGGGCATACCCCGAATTTCTGTGAAGGCAATCAGCAACAAGCCGAAGGGAACATATTCGGCAAAATTAGCGTGAACGCGTGAAGCGCGTTCGAGCCGCTTATCCCCGCCAGTTCCAATGGCAACTTTTGCAGAGCGACGCGCCCTGATTGTGCGGGCGGATAAAAAAATAAAAAGCGCCGCAAAGATCGCAGCATAGGCGGGGACAATGATCATAACGTCTATCCTAGCGGAAAGTTTGGGTCGATTAATGGTTTAAGCGTTAGACGTGATGATTTAAAAGACTTTTTCACGCGTCATCCTGATCTTTAAGAGCGCGATAGCGCGGCAAACTCAACCCCCAATAGAGCCCCATCGCACGTAACCCGAACGCAGCCAGAAAGCCCAAGAAAATCGTGACATCTTCGTGAATGCCTGCGCGTGACAAGAGAACATAAACAAGCGCGCCTGCCAGAGCGGCGGTGATATAGATTTCTTGACGTAAAATGATGGGGCTACCTCCTCCAAGAATATCTCGGATGATGCCGCCAAAACTCGCGCTCGCCACACCCATCGCCACAGCAATCACCGGACTTGCCCCGTGCGCCAAGGCGCTGCTTGATCCCGTGACGGCAAAAAGCGCCAAGCCCACAGCATCAAGCCAGAGAAGCAGGCGATAACGATGATGCAAAATATGCGCGAAGAAAAATGTAGCCGTTGAGATGATGATGCAAGCAACGAGATAGGCCGGTTGCTCAACCCAAAAAATCGGTTGCACACCGAGAATAAGATCACGAATTGTGCCGCCACCAATACCTGTGACACTGCCAAGCAAAGCGAAACCTACGAGATCCATCTCCTTGCGCGATGCGACCAATGCGCCTGTTGCGGAGAAGACAAAAATCCCGAACCAGTCGAGAAGATGAATGAGCTGCTGAATCATTAGTAAGCCATGACACGATTTTTTCTAAGCCGACCGATATTCATCCTGTTCGACCAGAATGGAAGAGGCAAGTAAAAAGCCCCGCATCACACGGGGCTTTTCATGGATCTCATTGAAAAAAGATCAGCCGAGAAAATCGACAACGCCCGTATCAAGATCATAACGCGCATAAACGATTTTCACTTTTCCCTCATGCGCGAGTTCTTTGACAATGTCGCTTTCCGCTTTGACTTTTTCAGCGTTAAGACGAGCATTTTCACGCACAGACAAATCGACGAAATCACCGCTCTTGCCCTTCATGGCTTTCGCCGCCGGAACAATCGCATCAACCATCGGCTTAATTGAACCTGGAAGCTTGGCGTCCTTCTCGACGACATCACAAGCGGCTTGAACGGCACCACAACGACTATGGCCCATCACCACCACAAGCGGCGAACCCAAATGTTCGGCGCCATATTCGATCGTACCCATCACAGCGGTATCGGCGACATTGCCGGCATTCCGGCACACGAAAAGTTCACCCAAACCGACACCGCCAAAAATCAATTCCGGCGACACGCGGCTATCCGCACAGGTCAAAATGGTGGCCCAGGGTGATTGACCCTTGGCAACCGCGGTTCGGTTATTGGTCAATTCAGCCGCACAGAGTTGCGGTGAACTCACAAATTTCTGATTGCCGGCTTTGAGTTTCGCGAGAGCCTCATCAGCACTGAGGCTCGTCTTCGCAAAACTCGGGCTAAGTGCTCCCCCCATGGTCCAAAGGCCGGCTGCTGCCGCTCCGGTCGCCGCAAAACTCATAAAGCGACGCCGGCTCACATGTACACATTCAAAACACATAACAACTCCTCTACCTGACTATTCCCATCACGATACTTTGATCTTGGCCGCTTTGTTCCATCCCTGAGGATCAAACAAGAGACAGCATCAAAAGCGTATCGGAGTGTTGTCAAAAAGTCCAAGCCAGCCCGTTATCGGCGAGGTGAGGCGTTGTGCAATGCATCAAAAAGCCCCGCAGATGCGGGGCTTTAAAAGGATCGGCTTCACGGATGCGCTTTGAGATAGGCCTCTAATTCGGCAATCTCCGCACTTTGTGAGGTGATGATGTTTTCAGCCATCTTGCGCAAAGCGGGATCGGCTTTCGGATCTTTGAGAAGTGTCTTTGCCATATCCACCGCTGCTTTGTGATGCGGTATCATGGAGGCGGCAAAATCATGCGAAGCGTCACCATTC
>RFZR01000361.1 GCA_009920595.1 Alphaproteobacteria bacterium
GGCGTATCAACGCCTCATGATCAAGTTGAAAAAGAACTTGTGGCGCTTGTGCGCGATAAGATCGGCCCTGTCGCCGCGTTCAAGATTGCTATCGTCATCAAGCGGTTGCCGAAAACACGCTCGGGTAAAATTCTGCGCGGCACCATGAAGAAAATTGCTGACAGCGACGCATGGACGATGCCTGCAACGATTGATGATCCAACAATTCTTGATGAGATCAAAAATGCGCTACAGAGTAAGGGTTTGGCGAAGTGAGTTTTTAGGCAGCAGGCTACGCGGCTGCCTAAGCCCTAAGACCTTTTCTTTATCAAATCCGGCCGTCTCAGTGTCGTAATCCGCTCACTTTCAGCGCGACGCCATTCGGCGATCTTTTTATGATCACCAGAGAGAAGGATCTCAGGAATGCTGCGACCTTCCCATTCGCGCGGGCGTGTATAATGCGGATATTCGAGCAATCCGTTTTCAAAACTTTCTTCTTCGCCCGATTCCGTTTTGCCCATCACACCGGGAAGCAGACGCACAATCGCATCGAGCAGCACAAGTGCAGCAGGCTCGCCGCCGGATAAAATATAATCGCCGATTGAAACTTCTTGGAGATTGCGCGCTTCAATAACGCGCTCGTCGACTCCTTCAAAACGTCCGCAGATAATTATGACACCTTCACCGCTTGAAAATTCGCGTACCATCTCTTGTGTGAGCGGTTTTCCGCGTGGCGACATGAGCAGACGCGGACGCGGATCATGGGCATCAACAACAGAGTCAATCGATGCAGCGAGTACATCAGCGCGGATCACCATCCCCGCGCCACCACCAGCCGGTGTGTCATCCACCGCGCGGTGTTTTCCCAACCCATGATCACGAATATCATGCGTATGAAGCGACCACGTGCCAAGCTTCAACGCTTCGCCAGCGAGTGAGAGTCCGAGCGTACCCGGAAACATTTCCGGAAAGAGCGTGAGCACATCGGCACGAAACGCGCTCATGTTTTCTCTTCCTCTCCGCTTTCTTCTTCTCCTGCGATCTCTTCAGGCATCACAAGGGTGAGCGATCCTTTTTCAAGATCAATCGAGGGAACAGCTTGATTTCTATGATATCGCCTGCGCCAAAATTATGAAGCGCAAGCACAACACCCATTTCAGTATTGTCTTCATCAACTGC
The DNA here is from genome assembly GCA_009920595.1 of Alphaproteobacteria bacterium. GTDB lineage: Bacteria > Pseudomonadota > Alphaproteobacteria > Rhizobiales > Beijerinckiaceae > CAIUPE01. The sequence continues at coordinate 1,159 of RFZR01000361.1, forward strand.
CTTCAAACCGATGAGATCGGCGTGATAAAATTCGTCCTCTTCCGCTTCCGGCATGTGTTCACGTAACGCGTAGAGTTCTAAATTTGTGAGTCTCGCCGCAGCATCGCGATCTGTCACGCCCTCAACAGTGACGATCAGCAAATCATCTTTGAGGGAACGCGCTTTTTTCAAAACAAAACGCCGCTGACCATTTTGATCGGTCAACGGCGCATAAGCGGCAATCGCAAGCGGATCGCCTGTATAGGATTTGATTTTGATTTCCCCGCGCACGCCATGCGGTGCCCCAAAGACACCAACCGCCACGCGCGCGGAGGAATTATTTTTCATTGAACTTATTCAGAAGCGGCTTCGGCCGGTGTTGCGGCCTTTTCAGCAGCTTCTGCAGCGGCTGCGGCTGCAGCATCAAGACGCTCTTGCGCCTTCTTCTTTGGTTTTGCCTTCGCAACGCTCACGCGCGCTGTACGCTTCCACAAACCAGCGGCCTCCAAGAAACGCTCAACACGATCGGTTGGCTGCGCGCCT
>RFZR01000362.1 GCA_009920595.1 Alphaproteobacteria bacterium
TCCTTACGGGATCATCTCGCATCTCGATTGGGTGTCGAATGTCGGCTACCAATATCTGCACTTCCATTATAATCCCGCGCATATGATTGCGGTGTCACTGTTCTTCACAACGACACTCGCGCTCGCTTTGCACGGCGCTCTGGTTCTCTCCGCAACAAATCCGCCGAAAGGCGAAGCGGTGAAAACACCTGAGCATGAAGACACGTTTTTCCGCGACACGATTGGTTACTCGATCGGCACACTCGGCATCCATCGCTTGGGTCTCTTCCTCGCATTGGCTGCGGTGTCAGAATGGTGGAACTGGTGGCTTGACCTTCCGATCTGGCGCTGAGCGGGGGAGACAGCACAATGATCCAATATCAAAATCTCTATAACCGCGTTCAGGTTCATGGGCCCGCCGATATGGGCGTTCCCATGAACGAGACGGGCATGTTCGAGCGTCAAGGCACGCCAAGCACAAGCCGTCTCTTCGGCCTTATCGGCAACGCACAAATCGGTCCGATCTATCTTGGTTGGCTCGGTACAATCTCGCTCGTTTGCGGGTTCATCGCCTTCGAAATCATCGGCCTCAATATGTGGGCGTCGGTGAATTGGGATCCGGTGCAATTTGTACGTCAGCTCTTCTGGCTTTCGCTTGAACCGCCGCCGGCAAAATATGGTCTACACTTCCCGCCTTTGCGTGAAGGCGGCTGGTGGTTGATTGCCGGCCTCTTCCTGACAACAAGTGTTTTGTTGTGGTGGGTTCGTACCTATCGCCGCGCTCGTGCGCTCGGCATGGGCACGCATGTCGCGTGGGCTTTTGCTGCTGCGATTTGGCTCTATCTCGTTCTGGGCTTTATCCGCCCGGTTCTGATGGGCAATTTCTCGGAAGCAGTTCCCTTCGGCATCTTCCCGCATCTTGATTGGACGGCGGCATTTTCGATCCGCTACGGCAATCTCTTCTACAACCCCTTCCACATGCTCTCGATTGCGTTCCTTTATGGATCAGCTCTGATCTTCGCGATGCATGGCGCAACAATTCTTGCGGTTTCTCACCTCGGTGGTGATCGCGAAATTGAACAGATCATCGACCGTGGCACCGCCTCGGAACGTGCGGCTTTGTTCTGGCGCTGGACGATGGGTTTCAACGCGACGATGGAATCAATCCATCGCTGGGCGTGGTGGATGGCTGTGCTCTGCCCCTTGGCAGGCGGCATCGGCATTCTTCTCACCGGCACCGTCGTCGACAATTGGTATCTCTGGGCCGTCAAACACGGGGTCGCTCCGCACTATGCCTTCGATATGTGGGCACCGGTGCTCGATCCTGCGCTTAAAGGCCAGTGAGGGAGAGCGACGTCATGAAATACGCACTCGCATTTATCGGTATCATCGCGGGCACACTACTCACCATCGCGATGATGCTTTCATGGGAACGGCCACCAATGGCCTCAACCCAAATTGGACCACGCGGTCTGGGCATGGTGGAAATCAATAATCCACGCATGGAAGCTAAACTGCAGAAAGCGAATGTCGCACCTGAAGCTGATCCTCCGGTGAAGCTCTCGGGCGTGAAAGTGAAAGATTCAAAAGACTATCAGAACGTCAAAGTGCTCGGCGATCTTGATGTCGAAGAATTCAATCGCTTGATGGGCGCGATCACCAATTGGGTCTC
>RFZR01000363.1 GCA_009920595.1 Alphaproteobacteria bacterium
TTGCGCCTTTGATTTCCGATTGCGGAATATTGACCGAGGGAATGAGGCATTCAGATCCATCTCGTGAAATAACAAATGCCGCACGAGGGAAGTGAATGACAAGATGCTGCATCGTACCTTTGGCAATCACCTTTTGGGCTGCGATTTTTACAGCGTCGATATCTGTGTCGCCGCCGAGACGCGTTGTGGTCATTCCAGCAAGAGCGCCAACCTCATAATCATTAAGAACAAGCAAATCGAGGTAAGGAAGACAAGGCAAGATGATGGCGGCCAAACGATCCGCCTCAATCGTGATCAATTCAAAATTGGTAACAAGCCCAGCTGCTTTGGCTTTTTTTAAAACAGCCTGCCACCCATTGGCGCAATCGGCCCACGCAGAATCGAGCTTTTTATGAATACCGGGAAGTCCCGTATGAAAAATTTTTACAGATGTTTTCGAGAAATCAAAATGATCGGGACAGATTTCGCCGTTGACACCTTCGCTGAAAAAATGCGTGCGCTTTCCGGTTTTGCTGACACAGAGTGCATCGGTAAATGATGTTGAACCGCCTTCGATCTGTTTAACTTGTTCTCTTCCGATGTGATAGCGATCAAGTTCATTGATCAAATAGTCGCCATAAGGATCACGCCCTAAAAGTGCGATGGCCTCGACAGGCATCGCCGGATCAAGCCGCTTCACATCACAAGCGAGATTCCAAACCGGTCCACCTCCGCCTTGTTGAACATCAAGAATTGGTGTTGCCGACTCTTCTTCGGGCCAATGCGGGATGATCTTGTTGAAATCAACGCAAAAAGATCCTCCCGTAATCACGCCGCGTCGTCCACTCATAGTCAACCGCCTCCTTTATGGGCTCATCGACTCGGATCCGTGATCCATCCTCAACCTTTCAACGTGGTTTCGGTGATCAACAAATCATCTTCTAGTGAACGTGTTGATGTGATCTTCTCTTTTTTCAACAGCGCATGATAGGCACGCACAGCCTCTTCGGGCTTTACATCGCCGCTCGCGACAGCGCGCATGAATTTGACCATCGCAAGAGGCGATTCAGCCAAATTGATTTTACGGCCAAAAAGCGCGACGCGTGCGCCATATTTTTCAGCTTGATAAATCAGCTCAAAACAATCCCGTGTTGTGCCGGCGCCGCCACCCAGCACGCCCACAGTCAAACTCGGATCAAAGCTTGCCAATTCCTCAAGCGCCTTCGGACCATTATAGGCAATCTTCAAAAATTCCGGACGCTCGGCTTTTGTGAGACCGGCAAGGCAACGCAAAATACAATCATTGACATAATGCGGCATCACTTCTGGGGCGACGGCATTCTTTATGTTCGGATTGAAGACTTCAAGAAAATAAGTGAAATCATTGTCTTGGCAATCATTGCGAAAATCACGAAAAGCTTCGAGTGAGGCGTGATCCGCTTCAAGATGATTGTTGAAGGTAATCGAATAAAGGCCGAGATTGGTGAGCGGCTTTCCTCCGCGCCGTCCACCGCCCGCGGTCATCACATGCGCGAGCGATGCAGAGCGGAATGGCTTTGAGGCCGACGATGAATAGGTTGCCCCACGCATCACCCAAATATCGGTTGTGTCATTTGCGCGAATGGCCGGCTTCACCTTACTCTTTTTGAAAACACCACGATCTGTGAGCTT
>RFZR01000364.1 GCA_009920595.1 Alphaproteobacteria bacterium
CGACGGATTTTTTGGCTTCTGTCAGCAAGCCAACAGGAGGAAAAGTGTAGAGCTCTAATTGAGTGGATGATTTCTTCGGCTTTGAAGTTTTCACCGGCGCACGAGGACGACGTGGTTCAACAACAGGCTCATCTTCAATCTGTTCGATCTCGCTCGACGGCTCATAATCAAAACCGGGCTCGCGACGTGTTGAACGACGTTCTCTTGTCGCCTCAGTAGCATCGTCTGATGAACGAAAGCCGCTGAAGAGATTTGCGATCACACGGCCTACGACGACAAAGGGCGCAAAAATATTTTTAAAACGATCAGTAAGGCTTGGCGCGACTTCGCTGTCATCTTCTTCGGACCACTCGTCATCGGCCTCGATCTCATCGTCAAAAGACGATTTCCGCGAGAAGCTCACGCCAGATCCTGCGGCCAAACCCAATAACGCAAACAAGCCAAATGCTAAAAGAGCGAACGGTTTGATTGGCAATCCTTGAACCGGAGGCAATGAAGCGATGAAGGCAAGGATCGCATCACCAACGATGCCCCCCAGACCAATCGGTAGCGGCCATGAACCAATAATCGGAAGTGCACCGAGAATGGCGGCGGTGGAAAGCGCGCCGATCACCCAAAAGAACAAGCGCCAACGGATGTAATTGATCTTTGTCGCACTCACCAATTTCAAGCCGAGGAAACCTGCGGGTGCCACGAGTGCGAGTGATGCTAAACCAAAAAGCTGCATCAAAATATCAGAGAGAATCGCTCCGGGGTGACCCATGAAATTATTGACGGGGCGATTGATGGCTTGATTAAGGCTTGGATCTTGTGCCGACCATGTCACGAGCGCAATCGATGTCGCAATCACAGCGACAAGAGTGATGATCCCGATAATCTCCGACACTCTCTGGGCGATGAATACACGCACATAACCGATGAGATCGGTGAATTCGAGATGACGCGAACGGGAAAGACGCATGAATAGACCACAAAACGACTTGGATGATCTTTAGTAGCGGAGCGCGGGTTAATGCGTGATTAACCTCGTGCTTATGACGAAAAAAGGGCGGCCAAATGGCCGCCCTTTAAGTTTGAGGGAGGTTTGCGCTCCCGAAGCGAAAACGCTTCGGGACAAGAATCAGTAATTATAGGCACGCTCGCCATGGCTTGCGATGTCGAGACCTTCACGCTCCTGTTCAACGGGAACACGAAGACCAATCACCACATCAACGATCTTGTAGAGAATAATCGCCGAGCCAACGCCCGACCAGACAAGCGTGAGCAACACGGCTTTGATCTGGGTCCAGAGTTGCGTGCTTAGGGTGTAAGCGCCTTCAACCGCCGTACCGGGATTGGAAATGTAGTCGACAAGACCGACGCCGCCAAAGCCCTTGCTGACAAGGATGCCTGTGCCCAGCGCGCCGATGATGCCGCCAATGCAGTGGACGCCGAAGACATCGAGCGAGTCGTCATAGCCGAACGCATTCTTCACGGTCGAGCAGAAGAAGAAGCAGACCGCTCCCGCAATCAGTCCAAGTACGATCGCACCCATCGGTCCGGCAAAACCGGAAGCCGGGGTCACCGCTACAAGACCTGCAACCGCGCCCGATACAAGGCCAAGAAGCGACGGTTTGCCCTTAGCAATCCACTCAACGAAGAGCCATGAG
>RFZR01000365.1 GCA_009920595.1 Alphaproteobacteria bacterium
GTCCGATGATCAAGCTCTGCCGTTTCGTATTTTTGCCGCGCTCTCATTGACGGAAGCCATGCTTGCGTTGTCCCCACCTTCCGATACTGCTGCTGTTATTGGTGCGCTCGAGCTTGCTGCCGAAATCGTCACATTGCGGCAAGGTGTTTTCGACGCGATTATGAATGGATTTGATCCGTTAACTGCGCTCTCGGCCGAATTAAAACGCCTTGCACCCCATCTCGTTGAGTCGTGACATGGACTTGCCGATCCTCTCCGAATTAACGCGTGAAGAAGATGTTCGTCATCGCGTGCGCGAGTTACGTTTTTTCGAAGAGTCCTTCCGACGCAATCTTGCGCTTCGTCTTGAAAACACCGGTATGACGAGCCGCACGGATCGTGCGAAACTTCATGCCGCGTTTTTGGCTTGGGTTGATAATTTTCACGTTACTCGTGAAATCGCCGAAGCGGATCGACGTGATTTTGTCTGTTATGCTGCAGGCCGCATGTTGGCAGAATTATTCCGCCATGAACCCTTATTGATTTCAAATTCCGGTAAAAGCGCTGATCCGATTTTATTGGAATGGCCAGAAGGCTCGGTCTATGCAAGCTATTGTCTGGGCGTGGCGCTTTCCGTCTTGAAACAGGATTTTAATGGCGCGCCGACGCTTACGGACGCAAGCCGTGATCGCCGCGTATGGCAAAGCATTCGCGAAAATATTCGCGACAATCCTGATTATGCAATTCCGTTTCTTGATCTTCTGATCGGTCAAACACCCAATTGGACTGATCCGTCTTTACCCGAGCGTCGCCCCGCCGTGCGCGCCAAACAAGCCATGGCGGCCTGATCAATTTTTTAAGGCTTCAAGATTACGATAAAGATCTAGCGCTTCGGGATTGGCAAGCGCTTCGCGATTTTTCACTTCACGACCATGAATAATATCGCGCACGGCAAGTTCCGTGATCTTGCCGGATTTGGTTCTTGGAATATCCGCAATCGCAATGATTTTTTGCGGCACGTGACGCGGGCTCGCACCGTTGCGTATTTGTTTGCGAATACGGTCTTCGAGGGCTGATGAAAGCTCCACGCCCTCACGCAAACGCACAAATAAGATCACGCGTACGTCACCGGCAAAATCCTGTCCAATGGCGAGCGCTTCAATTACGTCGGGGATCTGTTCGACTTGCGCATAGATTTCAGCGGTTCCAATGCGTACGCCGCCGGGATTGAGCGTCGCATCGGATCGACCATGAATGATGAAACCGCCATGGGGAGTCCATTCGGCAAAATCACCATGATGCCAAAGCCCAGGAAAACGCTCGAAATAGGCTGCACGATATTTTTTTCCTTCAGGATCATTCCAAAATGAAACCGGCATAGAAGGAAAAGCCTTTTTGCACACAAGCTCACCTTTGCCTGATGATAAAGCATGCCCGTTATCATCGAATATATCGACCGCCATGCCCAAGCCGGGTCTTTGAATCTCACCGGCATAAACAGGCGATGTCGGATCACCAAGCACAAAACAGGAAACAATATCCGTGCCACCCGAAATGGACGCGAGATGCACATCGCTTTTGATTGATTGATAAACCCATTCAAAAGTTTCAGCCGCGAGCGGCGATCCTGTCGACGCCACAG
>RFZR01000366.1 GCA_009920595.1 Alphaproteobacteria bacterium
GAGATCGAACAATTGCGAGTCGATCCCGATCAAGTGGCGCGCGTTGTGATTGACGAGCGCACGGGCGTTATTGTGATGGGTAAAGATGTCCGTGTCTCAACCGTTGCCATCGCCCAAGGCAATTTAACAATCTCTATTACTGAACAACCGCTGGTAAGCCAACCAGGGCCTTTCTCTGGTGATCAAGCGCAGACGGTGGTTGTGCCGCGCACCACAATCCAAGTGGATCAAGGACAGAACAATAAACTCGCCGTGTTGAAAGACAGTGTGACTTTGAAAGAATTGGTTGATGGGTTGAACGCCCTTGGTATTGGTCCGCGTGACATCATCTCCATCCTGCAAGCGATTAAAGCCGCAGGCGCGTTGCAAGCTGAAATCGAGGTCATGTGATGACGTCATCCCTCGCACTTGCTTCACCAACACCCCTCAAAACACAAACGCAATATCCAAAGCTTAAGGCGCTGGCTGAAGATTTTGAATCAAATTTTTTAGCGTCGATGTTTGGGCAAATGACATCTTTGCTCGATGGTGACGGCCCTCTCGGAGGACAAGGCGCAGGCGGCGACGCTTGGCGCGGACTTCTCACTGATGAATTGGCCAAAAGTGTATCGCGTTCCGGTGGCGTCGGCATCGCCCGTAGCGTTTATGCCGCATTGATTGAACTTCAAGAAACCGGAAAACCCTCAAATGAGCAATCAAAATAAAAATTCTGTTCCGCTGACACGCACCACGATCCATTCAGAAACCGAAGCCGAAGCGCTTTGCAAATTGGTGGAAGAACGGCTCGACGCGGTGGAAACCTTAATTCGTGAAGAGACAGACCGTCTTGCCGAAGCACGTCTACGAGATGCCTTCACGCTTTATGAAAAAAAAAGCCAACTGACGGATTCCTATCACCGTGATGTTCTGAAACTCAAAAACAACGCGGTGGCACTTGCCCGCTTCAAGCCGGAGGGGCTTGATCGCTTGAAAGCGCGACAAGCCCGTTTTGAAGCGGCGCTCGATGCCAATCTCAAAGTGTTGCAAACTTTGAGCAAAGCCTCAGAAAATCTCATTCGTGGTCTTGCCGATGATGTGGAAGCGCCACAGAAACTTGATGTCTATTCTCGAAACGGCATCAAACAGAAACCCACACTACGCCCGCATGCCCAGCCAATCATGATTTCAAGAAAAAGCTAGGCGTAACCGAATGACATCCCGCAATCGGAACAAATTGAGCGAATTTCAAAACGATTTTTTTGCGGCTCGTGTTGTAGGAGAAGCGTAACCCTTTCTCATTTGGAAAAGGGCTTATGAAGAGGATAGACAGATCATGACCTCCACCGCGATCCTTTCGCCCCCGATCCGGGGTCTTATCGCGGACACCGAAATCGGCGTACCGCGCGTTCAAAAAGGCGAAACCACCCGCGACAGTGATCAGGACAGCAGCCGCCCCGATCGCACCGCTCAGGCTGATAAGAAATCCGCTCCAAATGCCACCACAAGACGCACAACGATCGATTGGGAAACCGGCTCGGTTGTCTTCCGTGTGATTGATGAACATAGCGGACGCACAATCAGCCAGAGTCCTGAAGAAGCCCTGCTGCGTCTTCGTGCCTATGCGCGCCAAAATGAAACAAA
>RFZR01000367.1 GCA_009920595.1 Alphaproteobacteria bacterium
CAACAAATCATAAGCGACGAAGCGATCATTCGGTGTTGATTCCGGATCGTCGAGAATTTTACGGAGCTGCGCGAGGTGGCCCGGCCGCAAGAGATGGTTGATATCGATAAAGGCCTGTTTCGACAGCAACCGGATCGCGTCAGGCGAGACGGAGAGAAATGTCTTGTCGCCGAGCGTTTCGACTTTCACGCCCTCGCTCGAGAGTTTGCGATAGGGGGTGGTGTCGGGGCCTAAGGGAAACAGGCTGTCGGCGGACGCCATGGCGCTCTCCATCTGGATCATAGTCTTGACGCGCGAAAGGCGGGGAGGGTTCCCCTCAAAACGCGCGAAAGAGATAGATCATCTTCGGTGAAGGCGCTACATCTCCCCATCTTCGACCAAAGGCGTGTGAGGTTTGATTCCGAATGTTTGCCCATCCCGTTCTCGTTGCCGATATTGGCGGCACCAATTCACGCTTTTCGATTGTCGAGGTGCCGGGACAAGATCCAAAAATTCTTGGCCGGTTCCAAACCGCTGATTATCCGGGCCCGCTTGAGGCCATTCAAGCGGCGCTCGCTTTGACGCCGCTTAAACCGCAATCAGTTGTCATGTGCGTCGCGGGGCCAGTGGTTGATCGCCGCTGTCATCTCACGAATGCGCGCTGGACCATTGACGGTCCGGCACTCGCCAAGGGCTTGGGGCTTTCGTCCGGCCTGCTTCTCAATGATTTTGAAGCGCAAGCGCTCTCGCTGCCTGCTCTGCGTCCTGAATGGTTGAAACAAATAGGTGAGGCCGCGCCGTCAAAGGGCGGATCGATGCAGGTCATTCTCGGGCCAGGCACGGGGTTGGGCATCGGCGCGCTGTTGACGCTTGATGGACGCTATGTGCCGCTCGCGAGCGAAAGCTGCCATGTCGATCTTGGACCTGTTGATAAGGACGAAGAAAAATTTTGGCCCTATCTGCAGAAAGTCATGGATCGCAATACGACGGAGTCCGTGATGTCGGGTCCGGGCCTTGTGCGCATCCATCGTGCGCGGATGATTGCGAAGGGACTTCAACCCTCAACGGATGATGGTGTGGCCATTGTGAATGCCGCGCTTGCCGATCCCGCCTCCGATGCACGCGCCACCATCAACGCCTATCTCAAAATCATCGCGCGCTTTGCGGGCGACATCGCGATCACCTTCTTGGCCTCGGGCGGCGTGACCCTTGCCGGCGGCATTTTGCCGCGGATCGCGTCGATGATTGATGGGGCCGCTTTCCGCCGCGCCTTCGAGATGAAGGCTCCGGTCGATGCGCTCACCCGCCGAATCTCGACACGGCTTTTGATGGAACCGGATTACAAGGAACGCGCCTGGGTTTAACCGCTTCAGGCGGCAGATGCCGTTGGCGATTGGGTCAGAAGCGCGAAAAGCGCGTCGGCGTCTTTCGTCTTGCGCAGTTTTTGGGCAATTGCCGGATCTCTCAGCGACCGCGCGACGCGTGACAGGGCTTTGAGGTGGTCTGCACCTGCGCCCTCTGGGGCCAAAAGCAGGAACACGAGATCCACTGGTTCGCCATCGAGAGATTCGAAATCAATCGGCTTTTCGAGGCGGGCGAAGACACCATAGAGACGGTCGAGCTTGGCCATTTTGCCATGCG
>RFZR01000368.1 GCA_009920595.1 Alphaproteobacteria bacterium
GATGAAATCGGCGATATGCCTCTCGATATGCAGGTGAAACTGCTCCGCATGCTTGAAGAGCGGACATTCACGCGCATCGGCGGATCAAAGCCGATTTCGGTTGATGTGCGCTTTGTCTGCGCGACCCATCGCGACCTCACCCAATTGATCGCCGAGCAGAAGTTTCGTGAAGACCTTTATTATCGGATCAATGTGTTTCCGATCATTCTGCCCCCGCTCAAAGAGCGGTTGGCCGATATTCCGGATCTTGTACGCTTTATTATAGAGCGCTTCGAGGCGCAGGGCTTTCCGAAGGCACCGATCCTCACTGACGGCGCGATTGAAGCGCTCAGATCCTATGAATGGCCCGGAAATGTCCGCGAGCTCCGTAATATACTGGAACGGGCAGGGGCGTTGTTTGTCGGTCGCGCGATCGATTTTGCAACGATGGCGGGTCTCATCCGCCCAGGCCAGCCGATCGATCGCGCTGAAGAAGCGGAAGCCATTTGGGACGCGGTCGCCGAATTTGCCGATGATGTGTCGGTTACGACCACGGCGGATGGCAAAGAAGATCTTCCCCTTCGCCCGATTGAAGTCGGGGCGAATGATGACGAAGGCGTCCGCTCGCTAATAAGCGGGCCGGGCGGGTTTAATTTGAAAGATTATGTCTCCGCCCTCGAGGTCGCCTTTATCCGCGTGGCTCTTGAGGACGAAGAGGGATCAGTTTCCGCGGCCGCGCGGCGGCTCGGGATCCAGCGCACGACCTTGATCGAGAAAATGCGGAAATTCGGGATCGGTCGACCTGATTAAGCGGCGTTTGAGGCCGGCCTTCCGATCATTGACCAGGCTTCAGCGATATCAGCCAAGGCTTTGCGAACAGATGTGAGGCGTTCAACCGGTTGCGAGCGGTTGGACTCAATCAATTGGACGCGAGACCACTCGTAAAGTTCCGCGAGTGTGGTTGCGACTGGCTTTCCTCTTTCGAAATCGAGGCTTCCGGCCAAGGCGATAATGATCGACAAGGCCTTTGTCTGTGCCGCCGCACGTGAATTATGGTCATTGGTTTGAAGCGCCAAAAGAGCGCGATCAAGGGATCCGATGAGTTCTATGAACAAAAGCTCAATCAGACGATGGCGATCGGCGCCTTCAACCGCAAAATCGGTTTCGGCTTGTTCATAGGCTTTAAGTGCGTTCCGGTGCAGCATGGGGTCTGTCCTTGATCCGTGTAGCACTAATGAACGGATCGGAGCTCCAGATTTTTAGGGCACCGTCTGGCCCCGGCATGATTCTGGCAAAGCGCCGCTCAGTTTGATGATCTTGGGGCGCTTGGCACGGGACTTGCTGAAGTCTTCCCAGATCGAACCCATCTCTTGGAGGACTTCATGCTCTCGGTCACTATGGCGGCGCTTAACGCTTCGCAAAAGGAAATGAATGTGACGTCGAACAACCTGGCGAATGCCAGCACAGTCGGCTTCAAACGCTCTTATGCCAATTTTGGCGACGTATTTTCAAATGATCCGGCCTCCAATCCGAAAACGGCTGTTGGCGCGGGTGTCCTTCTGACCAGCGTCGCTCGCGACACAACCGCAGGGGCATTGAAGTCGACAGGTCGAGTGACCGA
>RFZR01000369.1 GCA_009920595.1 Alphaproteobacteria bacterium
TATTCTCCGCAATCCATCGGCCATTTCGGTTTGAATTTAAGACGCTACGCGCATTTCACCTCGCCCATTCGTCGCTATGCCGATCTCATCGTTCATCGCGCTTTGATCCGCGCTCATGCTTTGGGTGATGATGGACTATCAGAAAAATATATGCCGCAACTTGCTGAAATCTCAGCCGAGATCTCAGCGACAGAGCGGCGCGCGATGGCGGCCGAACGCGAAACGATTGATCGCCTCATCGCCTTTCATCTTCATGAAAAAATCGGTGATATATTTGAAGGCCGCATTGCCGGTGTCACACGTTCTGGTCTCTTCGTGAAACTGCATGACACAGGCGCTGATGGCTTTGTGCCCGCTTCAACCATCGGTGCTGATTATTATCGCTTCGAAGAACAACTCCACGCGCTTGTGGGCACGCGCACGGGTGAAACATTCCGCTTGGGCGATTCTGTTTCTGTGCGACTTGTTGAAGCTGCGCCCGTAGCCGGCGCCTTGCGTTTCGAAATTCTGACTGATGGATCATCCGGTGGCAGATCAGGGAATAGATTTAAAAGCAAAGGCGTTCGAAAAGCGAAAAAGGGTCCGCGCGTCAATGATGTCGCCCGCGCCGCCCTCGCTTTTGATCGCAAAGCGTCATCTCATAAAACGAAACGGAAACCGCGATGAGTGAACTTGAATTTCCCACCCGCGAAGAGATTTTACCGCCGCGTGATCGGTGGTTGTCGATGAAACGTGGCTTTGCTGGCAAGTGCCCGCATTGCGGAAATGGGGCGATGTTTGGTCGCTATTTGAAAGTCAATCCAAATTGCGCCTCATGTGGTGAGGATCTCTCGCATCATCGCGCGGATGATCTCCCCGCTTATATTGTGCTCTTCATTGTCGGCCACATCGTGATTGGCACTTTGATGTCAACCGATCCCGAAGGCGTGTGGCCGCTTTGGATTCACATGGTCATCTGGCCTTTGATGACTCTCATTTTAAGTCTCGCTTTGTTGCAGCCTGTTAAAGGCGCAGTGGTGGGCTTGCAATGGGCGCTGCGTATGCATGGTTTTGGCGGTGACGACACATGAGTGCAGTCCGGCCGGTTGATGCCGCAAGTCTGATCCTGATTGATGATCGGGAACGCGCGCCCAAAATTCTCATGGGCAAACGGCATCACGCGCTTAAATTCATGCCATCAAAATATGTCTTTCCCGGTGGACGACTTGATCCGTCCGATCGCCGCGCGTCTGCTTTTGGTGCGCTTGATCATCAAGTCGAAGCAAAATTATGCTCGCGTGTGACCCGCGCGAGTCCCGCACGCGCGCGCGCTTTGGCGCTGGCCGCTTTGCGTGAAACATATGAGGAAACAGGAATTCTCATCGGTGAACCGGAGCTTGGTGATTACACCGCACCACAAGACAGCGGCTGGATGAAGTTTGAAAGCGAGAAGATCTGGCCTTCGCTTGACGGGCTTGAATTTGTCGCGCGCGCGATCACACCACCACGCTATCCGCGCCGTTATGATACGCGTTTTTTTCTTTGCCGCGCAGAAAAAATTATAAAGCAGATAGATGGGCACGCTGGACCCGATAAGGAATTAACGGCGCTT
>RFZR01000370.1 GCA_009920595.1 Alphaproteobacteria bacterium
TGTTCTCAATTGCACTCTTCTTGGCCATGTGGCTCTCTCTCCTGGTGCCCGCGTTTAAGAGCGAACTCTTACTGCCGGAACGGGAAGTTAAATGCGCGAAGCAATGCACGTGCTTCGTCATCGGTTTTCGCGGATGTGCAGATGATGATGTCCATCCCCCACGCATTTTCCGCTTTGTCGTAGTTGATTTCCGGGAACACGAAATGTTCTTTCATGCCCATCGCATAATTGCCACGGCCATCGAAAGACTTCGGGTTCAAGCCGCGAAAGTCACGAACGCGCGGTAACGCAATCGTCACCAAGCGATCAATGAATTCATACATGCGTGCCTTACGCAGCGTCACCTTTGCGCCGATCGGCATATTTTCACGCACTTTGAATTGCGCGATAGCCTTACGAGCACGCGTGATCACCGGCTTCTGACCTGCGATCAAAGCGAGGTCATTGGCGGCAACTTGGGCCTTCTTTGAGTCCGCAGTGGACTCGCCCACGCCCATATTGATCACGATCTTTTCGATGACCGGGACTTCCATATGGTTCTTATAACCGAACTCGGCGATGAGCTTCGGAATTACAACCTCTGTATAGGTTTTCTTCAACCGCGGCGCGGCTGCTTCTGCCTGATTAGCCATCGATGAGGTCTCCCGAACGCTTGGCATAACGGACCTTACGGCCATCATCCATGATCTTGAATCCGACGCGTGTCGGCTTGCCATCTTTCGGATCCGCTACGGCGAGATTCGAAAGTTGAATCGGCAATTCTTTTGAAATGATGCCGCCTTCTTGCTGCATCGTTTGCTTCTGATGCTTGCGCACGACATTGACGCCACGCACAACCGCACGGTTTTCCTTTGGGATCACCTGAAGCACTTCACCGGACTTTCCGCTGTCACGGCCAGTCAATACGACGACTTTGTCGCCCTTCTTGATCTTAGCAGCCATCACAGCACCTCCGGCGCAAGCGAAATGATCTTCATGTGGTTCTTCGCGCGCAATTCGCGCGGCACCGGTCCGAAGATACGGGTGCCGACGGGCTCTTTCTGATTGTTGATCAGAACAGCCGCGTTCGAGTCGAACCGAATGACCGAACCGTCAGCACGGATGATGTCCTTCGCCGTACGCACAACGATCGCCTTCATCACATCGCCCTTCTTCACGCGACCGCGCGGAATGGCTTCTTTGATGGAGACGACGATGATATCGCCGACTGACGCATAGCGACGCTTTGAGCCGCCAAGCACCTTGATGCACATCACCCGACGGGCGCCGGAATTATCGGCAACGTCGAGATTGGTTTGGACCTGGATCATCGTTTGATCCTTTCTCTGTCTCAGACTGGTTTCCGAAAACCCTTAGGTCGAGGGCATCCGGACTTCGACTGACGGGGGTCTACGCCCCCCGCATTTCATTTCTTCAGTAAGCTCAAGACGACGCGACGTCGACCAGAACCCATGACTTCAAGCGGGAGATCGGCTTTGACTCTTCAATACGAACTTCGTCACCGACCTTAGCTTTATTGTTTTCGTCATGCGCATGATAATTCTTCGTGCGACGGACGGTCTTCTTGAGCAGGGGGTGGGTGAAACGACG
>RFZR01000038.1 GCA_009920595.1 Alphaproteobacteria bacterium
ATCGGCATCGAAAAGGGCATGATGACGACAATTCACTCCTATACAGGCGATCAGCCGACGCTCGATACGATGCATAAGGATCTCTATCGCGCACGCGCCGCTGCGCTTTCGATGATCCCAACATCAACCGGTGCGGCGAAGGCTGTGGGTCTCGTTCTTCCAGAACTCAATGGCAAGCTCGACGGTTTTGCGATGCGTGTACCGACGCCGAATGTGTCGGTCGTCGATTTGAAATTTATCGCCAAGCGTTCAACAACGAAGGACGAAATCAACGCCGCCATTAAGGCGGCTGCCGATGGCCCGTTGAAAGGCATTCTCGGTTACACGACGTCGCCGAATGTCTCGATCGATTTCAATCACGATCCGCATTCCTCGATCTTCCATATGGATCAAACCAAAGTCATGGACGGCACACTCTGCTCGATCCTCACTTGGTATGACAATGAATGGGGCTTCTCGAACCGCATGTCGGACACGGCTGTGGCGATGGGCAAATTGATCTGAGGACGATAGATAATGACCCTCTTCCGCACGCTCGATGATGCATCCGTGGCGGGCAAGCGCGTGCTTGTTCGTGTCGATCTCAATGTGCCGATGGAGGAGGGTCGTGTCACGGATGCGACCCGTATCGACCGCATTTTGCCCACCATCCGTGAGATTGCGGATAAAGGCGGTAAAGTCATCTTGCTCGCGCATTTCGGCCGTCCGAAAGGCGTAGATCCAAAAGAGTCGTTGAAGCCCGTTGCTGCAGAACTTGCAAAGCGCCTCGGCCGTCCGGTTGGCTTTGGTGAGGATTGCATTGGTGACGCAGCCAAGCACGCCGTCGATGCGATGAAGAATGGCGATATCGTCTGTTTAGAGAACACCCGCTTCCATAAGCAAGAAGAGAAGAATGATTCTGATTTTGTCAAAGCGCTTGCCGCAAATGGCGATCTCTATGTGAATGATGCCTTCTCCGCAGCCCATCGCGCGCATGCCTCAACCGAAGGGTTGGCGAAAGTGCTGCCGGCCTATGCAGGCCGCACGATGCAAGCGGAAATCGAAGCGCTTGCGAAAGCGCTTGAACAGCCTGTGAGGCCGGTGCTTGCGGTTGTGGGAGGCGCGAAGGTCTCGACCAAGCTCGAGCTCCTCGGCAATCTCGTGAAGAAAGTGAATATCCTCGTCATCGGCGGTGGCATGGCGAACACGTTTTTGGCCGCGCAAGGCAAAGCTGTCGGCAAATCACTTTGCGAAAAAGATTTACTCGATACCGCACGTGATGTGTTGAACACTGCGAAAGCGTCAGGCTGCGAAATTGTCTTGCCGGTTGATGCGACGGTCGCCTCTGAATTTAAAGCCCATGCAGCAAACAAAGTTGTTTCTGTCGATGCTGTTGGTGCAGATGACATGATCCTTGATATCGGCCCCGCTTCAATCAAGACGGTTGCTGCAAAACTGAGCACTGCCAAAACACTTGTGTGGAATGGCCCGTTCGGTGCGTTCGAGCTTGAGCCTTTTGATACAGGCACGAACGCGGTTGCGAAAGAAGCCGCACGCCTCACCAAAGCCGGAGCGCTTCTCTCGGTTGCGGGTGGTGGTGATACGGTCTCCGCGCTCAATCATGCGGGTGCGGCGAATGATTTCACTTATGTGTCGACAGCCGGTGGCGCGTTCTTGGAATGGCTTGAAGGCAAGCCATTGCCGGGCGTTGATGCGTTGAGACGCTGATTTTCAATCAATGAATAATGATCATTTAAAGAGACAAAAAGGGGATTAGGGGATCATGGCACGCATTACGATGAGACAATTGCTCGATCACGCCGCCGAACATGGCTATGGCGTTCCGGCATTCAATATCAACAATATGGAACAGGCGAATGCGATTCTCGCAGCCGCTGCTGAAACCGATGCACCGGTGATTCTGCAGGCTTCGCGTGGCGCGCGCACCTATGCGCATGACATTATGCTTAAACATATGATGGACGCGCTCACTGAAATTTATCCGCAAATTCCAATTTGCGTGCATCTTGATCATGGCAACAATGCTGCGACATGCATGACCGCCATTCAGGCCGGCTTCACTTCGGTGATGATGGATGGCTCATTGAAGGAAGACGGTAAGACACCTGGCGATTGGGAGTATAATGTCGGCATCACCAAGCGTGTCACCGATATGGCGCATCTCGGTGGCATTTCGGTTGAGGGTGAATTGGGTGTTCTCGGTTCGCTTGAAACAGGCGAAGGCGAGAAGGAAGATGGCCACGGTTTCGAAGGCAAGCTCTCGCATGATCAGCTTCTGACCAATCCGAAAGAAGCGGTTGAATTCGTGCGCGCCACCAAGGTCGATGCGCTCGCCATCGCCATGGGCACATCACATGGCGCGTATAAATTCACGCGCAAGCCGGATGGTGCGATTTTGGCGATGCATGTGATTGAAGAAATTCATCGCCTTCTGCCGAACACGCATCTTGTGATGCATGGATCATCATCCGTGCCGCAGGATCTGCAAGACATCATCAATGCCTATGGCGGAAAAATGCCGCAAACATGGGGCGTGCCGGTGGAAGAAATTCAACGCGGCATCAAGAATGGCGTGCGCAAAGTGAATATCGATACCGATAATCGTATGGCGATGACCGGTCAGGTGCGCAAAGTGCTTGCTGAAAATCCTGGTGAGTTCGATCCGCGCAAATATTTGAAGCCCGCGATGGATGCGATGACAAAACTCTGCAAGCAGCGCTTTGAAGAATTCGGCACGGCTGGTAAAGCGTCAAAATTCGGCAAGATCCATACGCTTGCTGAAATGGCCAAGCTTTACGCTGCCGGCAAACTCGATCCGGTCTTCGGATAAGAGTGAACGAAACGCGCGGGATTTGTAATCATGAGTGATGCCGCGCGTCTCATTCTTTTTGCGCCTTCGGAAGAAAATACCGACGCGCTTTGCGCGCGCTTGTCACCGCTTGTTGAAGCTGTGCCCTTTGATGCAGTAATCCTCCCTATTACGGGGAGTGATGATCGTGCGCGCATCAATCACGCGAAGTCCGCGGCAGCGGTGGTGCAAAAGCACAACGCCGCGCTGTTGCTCGTCGATGCGTTTGAGCTTGTCGCGCGCACGGGCGCAGATGGCGTGCATCTCTCTGGCCTTGCGCGCCTTACCGAAGCTTTGTCGATTTTAAAGCCGCTTGATCGTATTGTGGGTGTTGCCGGATTAAAGGCGCGGCATGATGCGATGGAGGCCGCGGAGGCGGGCGCTGATTATGTGATGTTTGGCGAGCCGCGTGCCGACGGCTCACTGCCCGCGTCGTCGGCTGTTCTTGAGCGGGCGGCTTGGTGGGCGGAACTGTTCCAAACGCCGTGTGTGGCTTTTGCGACAGAGTCCGAGATGGCGATTGCCGTCGCTGAAACAGGTGCTGAATTCGTGGCTTTCGCACCGGATATTGTTGCATCGTCCGATGATGCGCCCAAAGCGCTGAAAACTCTGCATCAGGCGATCATTTCCGCCCATCGCCCGGAGCGGTGAGCGCTAAACATTCCTGACTGAAGCGAGACTCTTGACCGGTCACCCTGTGGCATGGTCTAGCATGATCTTTGTGGCAGCGGGTTGAGCCTTTCTCATTCACTCGTAAATCGCCGCCGCTGTTTGAAAGGGTAAAGCCGTGATCCGTTCCCCGCTTATGACCGTTATGGTTGATGCCGTCATGAAAGCCGCAAAAAGCTTGCGTCGCGATTTTGGTGAAGTTGAAAACCTACAGGTCTCGCGTAAAGGTGCTCACGATTTTGTCACGGCCGCCGATCATAAATCCGAAAAAATTCTTCATGAATCGCTTCTAAAAGCGCGTCCAGATTTTGGCTTTGTGATGGAGGAGGGCGGGATCGTTGAAGGTAAAGATACTTCGCATCGCTGGCATATTGATCCGCTCGATGGCACTTTGAATTTTCTTCACGGCGTTCCGCATTTTGCAATTTCACTCGGACTTGAACGTGACGGTGTTTATGTCGCCGGCGTTGTTTATGATCCGATCAAAGATGAGTTGTATATTGCTGAGAAAGGCAAAGGCGCTTTTTTGAATAATCGCCGTTTGCGTGTTTCGGGGCGCACCGAGATGGCTGATGCGTTGATGGCTACAGGTGTGTCCCCTAGCAACCGTGCGGCGTTTCCGCAATTTTTCAAAGAAGTCGGCGCGGTCATGGAAAAGACATCAAGCTTCCGCAGATTTGGATCGGCCGCGCTTGATCTTGCTTATGTCGCTGCGGGTCGCTTTGAAGGATTTTGGGAAGGCGGTTTGAACAGCTGGGATGTTGCGGCTGGCGTTGTTCTGGTGCGTGAGGCCGGCGGCTTTGTCACGGAATATTCAGGAGCCGATTTCACGCCAGCGAGCGTCTCGTTGATTGCCGGGAATTCCGCGCTCCATAAAAGCCTGACCGCGACGCTTGCCACCACCCGTTAACCCGAGGTGGATTTTCATCTGTCAAGACCTTGAACCTTTGACGCGAAGCGGCGAACATAGGGAATAAGATAGGGAGGACGCATGTTTCGTTCAAATGATACGATGCCGTTAACGAAGCCTACGGCCTATCTTGTGCGGATGGTGGTGTTTTTGGTGCTTGGCGCCTTCATCGCTTTCATTCTCTATCGTCAAATCATTCAGGCGTTTAATGCCAATCCGTCACTGAACGCGTTGATCTTTGGCGTGTTGATTGTGGGCATGGTGCTCGCTTTCCGTTCAGTCACGCGGCTTTATCGCGAGATCGAATGGGCAAACGCATTTCTTGAGAGTGATAGCGGCATTGTGATCGAACGCGAACCGGTACTGTTGTTGCCGATGGCCCGCATGCTCGCAGGCCGCTCGAAGCGTGAGGCGCTTTCACCCTTATCTCTGCGCGCCATTCTCGACACAATCGGTATGCGTCTTGATGAATCGCGTGACACCGGTCGCTATCTAACCGGCCTCTTGGTCTTTCTCGGCCTGCTTGGCACTTTCTGGGGCCTTCTCGATACGGTCGGCTCGGTTGGCAAAGTCATCCAATCGATGAAAGCAGGATCTGACGCCGCACTGATGTTTGAAGAATTGAAGGCAGGTCTTTCGGCGCCTTTAGCCGGCATGGGCATTTCATTTTCGTCATCACTCTTTGGCCTTGCGGGCTCGCTTGTTGTTGGTTTTCTCGATTTGCAGGCGGGGCAAGCGCAAAATCAATTTTACGAACAGCTTGAAAATTTTCTCGCCTCTGTCGCAGGCCCCGAAGCGACCACTGGTGAAACCGCTGTAACCACATCATCAGGTCTTCCTGAACCGAGCTTGGCGGCGGCCAATGTTGCCGCGATTGAAAATCTTGCTGCGGGGATTCAATCGCTTGTCACCAATATGCGCGCTGAACAGCAATTGATCCGGGATTGGGTCGAAGCGCAAGCCGCGCGTGAGGCTGAAATAAAATCTGTATTAACCGCGCTTCACAAAGCGATTGACGGAAAGGGCTAAAGAATGGCCCGCATCGGTCGTCGTGAACGAGGCGTAGATTATTGGCCCGGCTTCGTCGATGCCTTGTCGACGCTTGTGCTGGCTATCGTATTCTTGCTCACCGTCTTCATGGTCGCTCAGTTTTTCTTGAGCCAACAGGTGACGGATAAAGACACGGCGCTGCAAAAACTCACGCGGCAAATTTCTGAGCTCACTGATCTCCTTGCACTTGAACGCGTCAATCGTAAAAATCTTGAAGAAAATTTGGCTCTGCTTGGCGATACGCTGAATGCCTCAGAGTCCGAGCGCAAAAGACTTGAAGGGTTGCTCGCAGGCAGTGGCGGTGTGGTGCCTGCGCCGGATGCCAGCGGTCAGATGGCATCGCTTAATCGTGATCTTGATGCGCAACGCCAAATCTCGGCGCGCGCTTTGGCGCAAGTGGAAGCGCTCAATCAGCAAATCAATGCGTTACGGCGGCAATTGGCAGCGCTTGAAGATGCATTGAACGCTTCAGAATCGCGTGATCGTGAAAGCCAAGCCAAGATTGCTGATCTTGGACAGCGCCTTAATGTGGCGCTCGCGCAAAAGGTTCAGGAACTCGCGCGCTATCGTTCGGAATTTTTTGGTCGCTTGCGGCAAATCTTATCAAATCGTTCTGATGTGCGTGTGGTTGGTGATCGCTTCGTGTTCCAGTCGGAAGTGTTTTTTGATGTCGGCTCTGCAGCGGTCAGTACCGCGGGTCGAACCGAACTCGATAAGCTCGCTTCCGCATTGATTGCGCTTGATGGTGAAATTCCGCCCGATATTCCGTGGATCCTTCGTGTTGATGGTCATACCGATAAGAAGCCCGTGACCGGCACGGGCCAATTCAAATCGAATTGGGAATTATCAGCTGCACGCGCGATATCCGTCGTGCAATATCTCGTCTCAAAAGGCGTTCAGCCAACGCGGCTGATGGCGGCGGGCTTTGGTGAATTCCAACCCATTGAACTCGGCGAGAGCGAGGAGGCGCTTAAGCGTAACCGGCGCATCGAGTTGAAACTCACCGATCGGTGAGCTTTAATGTCCCGCTTCAAATTGCAGGGCTGCAAGGCGCGCGTAGAGTCCGCCTTTTGCCACCAAAGTCGCGTGGTCGCCTTCTTCAACAATGCGGCCCTGATCCATCACGAGAATGCGATCCGCTTTGACGATGGTTGAAAGACGATGCGCAATCACAATCGTCGTGCGCCCTTCCATCAAACGGTCAAGCGCGGCTTGCACCAAGGTTTCGCTTTCCGCATCGAGGGCAGATGTCGCTTCATCAAGCAGCAAGATCGGCGCGTCTTTCAAAATTGCGCGCGCAATCGCGATGCGTTGACGTTGACCGCCCGACAAAGTAATGCCGCGTTCACCGATGCGCGTGTCATAGGCCTCGGGCCATTGCATCACGAATTGATCGACAATCGCTTGCTCGGCTGCGGCACGTAACTGGGCATCGGTCGCATCGGGTTTACCATAACGGATATTCTCCGCAATCGACGCGCCAAATACAGTGCTGTCTTGCGGTACGAATGAAATGCGAGAACGCAATTCACGCGGATCCACTTTTGTGATTGCGATATCATCAACAAGAATTTCACCCGCTTGCGGATCATAAAAGCGCAAGAGTAATTGCATCACAGTGCTTTTACCTGAACCTGACGGACCAACAATCGCAACGCGTTCGCCTCTTTTGACTTCAAAACTCACATTTTGCAGAACGCCGTCTTCAGGTCGCGTCGGATAAGAAAATGCAACGTTATGAAAAGCGATTGTGCCATGCGGTGGCGTGGGCAGAGGCAGGGGGTGAGCGGGCGCGGCAATCGCCGGTTTAATCGCGAGAAGCTCTGCCAATCGTCCGGCAGCACCCGCAGCGGCGCTGATCTCGCCCCACACTTGCGAGAGTTCGCCCAAGGAACTCGCAGCAAGAACCGCAAAGAGAACGAATTGCGAAAGTGTTCCAGCGGAAAGGCGACCCGCCAACACATCTTGCGCACCATACCAGAGAATGCCGACAACGCTTGAGAATACGAGCGTGATGGCAATGCCTGTGAGAAGCGAACGCGCACGCGTGGCAATGCGTGCGGTGTCATAGGCTTCTTCAGCTGCATCCGCGAAACGTTTCAGTGTCAGATGTTCGGCAACAAAGGCCTGCATCACGCGCATTGCGCCAATGGCTTCGGTTGCATAAGCGGAAGCGTCTGCAAGACGATCTTGTGCGAGGCGCGAGCGTTGTCTGACGCTGCGCCCTGAAGCGACAAGCGGCAAGACAATGATTGGAATGGCGAGCGCCACAAGCCCCGACAAACGCGGGCTCGTGTAAACCATCAACGCGCCGGCACCGATAAAGAGCATGAAATTACGTAAAGCAACAGAAGCACTCGCGCCGAAAGCGCTTTTAAGCTGAGTCGTATCTGCTGAAAGACGAGAAACGAGTTCGCCGGATTTGACAGTATCATAAAAGCCGGCATCAAGACGGGTTAGATGATCAAACACCGCCGTTCGGATATCGGCGACCACGCGTTCGCCGAGCGTCGAGGCCGAGGCCGCCGCGAGGATCGTCACGACAACGATCATCATCGCGAAATATTTATCGATCAGATCTGCGCCTTCGGCTGAAAAGCCGTAATCGATCATCCTTCTAACGGCGAGCGGAATGGCCAAAGTCGAGGCTGAAGCGAGAATGAGGGCGATGAGAGCCGCGAGAATGCGGCTGCGATAGCGCAACGCGAAGGGCAGAAGCGGGAGGAGGGCCTTGAGCGACGTGCGGGGACGGGCAGCGGCAGGATCGGACGGAGCGTTTATCGACATAGCCGCTTCTTCGCCCCGAATGTCGATCTTGTCCAGACCTGACTTGTCTCGCGCGGGGTCATCCGCTATAGGCACGGCTTCCGCGAATTCAGACCCGGGCGGAAAGTGCCTTTTTATCCCTGCGCACACCCTCCGGACGCCGCTTTTGGAAGGATTTTGATTATGAAGGCCGAGATTCACCCCGATTATCACACGATCAAGGTCGTTATGACCGATGGCACGAGCTTTGAGACCCGCTCAACCTGGGGCAAAGCCGGTGACACGATGCAGCTCGACATCGATCCCAATTCGCATCCGGCTTGGACTGGCGGTTCGGCGCAGATCATGGATCGTGGCGGCCGCGTATCGCGCTTCAATAAGCGCTTCGAAGGCCTCGGCATCGGCGGCAAGAAATAAGCCGCTTCTTCGACCAAGATAATAAGACAAAGCCCCGGCATTTACCGGGGCTTTTTGTTATCTATTGGCTTGAGCGACGTTAAGTTTAGTGGTGGGTCGCGCCGCGTGAAAAAGCCGATTTAATCAACAGATGTTGGAGCGCCACAGCATTGCGCCCAGCCGGTGTCGGCGCATCTTCCGTATTGTTTTTCAAAATCATATCGGCATGCAACACACGGTCTTGCAAGCGGATCGATTGATTGATGAGGTCGATCAATCGGCGTGGCAAAACATTTGTATCGGAACCATGTGTGGCGTGTTCGTTTTTCACCAAACGAATGCGTGCCATTTGCAGTGTGGCTTTTTCTTTCGACATTTCACCTTCGGCAACCGCGCGGCGCACGAGGAGCCAAGAAGCGATTTGCATCATGCGTGTGGTGAGGCGCATGCTTTCATCGGCATAAGCGAGCGCAGAGAGGCGCGGTAATTGACGGGCTTCTTCGCGACCGGGTCCATCGAGATAGGCGGCCGCGTCTTCAACAAGCGCCATGCCCTCGCGAAATAATGAACGGAACGCATCAGACGACGTGTAATCGCGTCCGAAGGTGATCGCTCCGGAGTTTTGCAGGGGTCGCAGTGGTTGCACATCCGCCATTGGATGATCCTGATCTGTTTAACGCATTTTACTCGCCAGTCGTCTCAAGACGGCTGACCTCGACCATGACTATAAAACAGAAAATTTGATCGCGCGCGTTAGGATTATGTTTACGGTTAACGCGACCTGAACTAGCGCGATTTGAACAAAGTATCTGCCGCCGATTTTACAGCTGACTTTTTCGACTTTTCTTCTTCGAGCCTCTGAATCTCGCTTTTTAAAAGTAAAATGCGCTCGTCGAGTTCGTCTATCGAAATCGCGCTCAGTTCTTCGCCGATATCGTGGGCTGCTTTTTTCTTCTTTCTTGTCTCTTCAAAAAAAGGATCGGACATGATCTCACCACGCATAAATTTCAACTCAAAGGTTAACACAATAAATAGGGATAACCATAAGCTGCAGATTTGAGTAATGGATCATACTGTCCTAAATGCTTTGGTCTCAAGATAGGATCCGTCTCGGTCCTTCAGTTCCTCGAGTGAGGGTTAATGATGACCAGATTGCCTGTGACAATGACCTGTATCGGACTGCCGACGCCGGGGGGTCCAGAGGCTCTGGTTCCGGAAACGCGTCCTCTCCCTCAGCCGAAAGAGGGCGAGCTCCTCATTCACGTCGCGGCTGCCGGTATAAACCGCCCTGACGTGTTGCAACGCCAAGGTGGTTATCCGCCACCGCAAGGAGCTTCTGATGTGCCCGGCCTTGAAATTGCCGGAACCGTTGTTGCGTTAGGTTCGGAGGTTCAACGCTATCGGGTGGGCGATGTCATCTGTGCGCTCGTGCCGGGTGGTGGTTACGCAGAATATTGCACGGTGCATGAAAGCAACGCGCTTCCTGTTCCGAGTGGTTTTTCGATGATCGAGGCCGCGGGGCTACCCGAGACATTTTTCACCGTGTGGACAAATGTGTTCGAGCGCGGTGGATTAAAAGCCGGTGAGACGCTTCTTGTACATGGCGGCACATCCGGCATTGGCACAACGGCCATCATGTTGGGCAAAGCCTTTGGGGCCACTGTTTTTGTAACCGCGGGTAATGCGGAGAAATGCGCAGCCTGTCTGAATCTAGGTGCTGATCTTGCGATTGATTATCGAGCGCAAGATTTTGTCGCTGAAGTGAAGTCTGCGACAGGCGGGCGGGGTGTTGATGTGATCCTCGATATGGTCGGCGGCGATTACGTGGCTCGCAATTATGCGGCCGCAGCGCGTGATGGCCGCATTGTCCAAATCGCCTATCAGAAAGGCTCGAAACTCGAGATCGATCTGATGCCGCTGATGATTAAGCGCTTGATCCATACCGGCTCGACTCTGCGCCCGCGCAGTGTTGCCGAGAAAGCCGCCATTGCCCGCGCCCTGGAGGAAAAAGTCTGGCCGCTTTTATCCTCCGGTCGCATCCGACCCCAGATTCATGCGGTTTTTCCGCTGAAAGACGCCTCAAAAGCCCATGAAATGCTCGAATCGAGCGCTCATATCGGGAAAATCATCCTGAACTGTGGCGTTTAGGGCTCAGGAAGCGATTGCGCCCCGCCCAACTTCCCCCTATATGGGGTTCATTCCCGCTACGCTGATCGCCAAACGGGGCTCCGGTTCGGAAAAGACCGGTCGG
>RFZR01000371.1 GCA_009920595.1 Alphaproteobacteria bacterium
ATCTCCAACAAGGGGATTTTAGGGTCGATCCCAGCGGCCGCGCCCAACAAGGCAGAACACCGGACCACGAGACACGATGCGCCTCGATGCTGTCGTCCTAAGCGGGTCCGATGACACATTTATGACACCAAAAAGACAGTCAGGAGAGGTTGGGGAAAACCTTGATCGGATGAGTGCTAGGCGGACGACGTCGTGCGTGGCAGAAGCACGCGGAATACCGAGCCTTGCCCTTTTTCACTTTCAATTACCAACCGCCCACGATGACGGTTGACAATGTGTTTTACGATCGCGAGTCCCAATCCCGTGCCACCACTTTCGCGACTTGCGGACGCATCGACGCGATAAAAGCGCTCAGTCAACCGCGGCAAATGTTCAGGCGCGATACCCTCTCCAAAATCACGGACTGACAAAGCCATGTCATCCGTTGGGTCAACGCCGACGGGCTTCAGATCAATTTCAACGCGCCCGCCTGATTGACCATATTTGATTCCGTTTTCGACAAGATTTTCGACGACACGCAACAATTCATCGCGATCACCGGGAAGAGGGCACGGTTCATTAGGAGCGATAATCTCAAGAGTTACGCCGCGCGCGGATGCCGTCGGTCGCAATGTATCAACCGACTGCTGAATAACCGATGTCATATCGACAAGATCAATCGGACGGCGATGCTCACTCATTTCGACGCGTGAAAGTGACAAGAGATCATCAATCAAACGCGCCATACGTCGGCCTTGTTCGCGCATAATCGAAAGAAAACGCGCTTGCGCCTTTGGGTCTTCACGCGCAGGGCCTTGTAAGGTTTCGATGAATCCAATTAAGGATGCGAGCGGCGTACGCAATTCATGACTTGCATTCGCTACGAAATCCACACGCATGGATTCAAGACGACGCGCTTCCGTCAAATCGCGCAATATGACCAAAGCTGCCGGCGCGGTACGGGATAAATAAGGTTCAGACTCTTGAACATTCCGTACACGAAATGAAAAATCACGTTCGACCGGATGACGCTCTGAAAAAACCCCATCACGTTCACCATCCTGACTGGCTATGACATGATCAAGGGCTTCAACGAGGTCGGGAGCTCTTAACGTAAAGGATAGAGGCATGCCAATGACCAAAGACGGCCATGCAAGACCCGCAGCTTTGTTAAAAAAGAGAATCGTTTTCCGTCCATCAATCAAAATGACGGGGTCCGACAAAGCATCGAGACTATTGGAAAGGAGAGGCGGAAGCGGAGTCATTTTTATGCTTTCGCCTCTTTCATTCATCGATTTCAGGGCCGTTCACACGCGCACGGAATTTTAAAAATCTGATGACAATTTCATACAGCGCCAAAGCGATGACGGCCATGAGAAAAGGCCCAAGATAATAACAAAGCCGAAACAAAAGGAGCGCGCTGATCACGCCTTCGCGTGGTAAATTATGCAAAGCCAACAGAATCGTCGCTTCAAAAACACCTAATCCCCCCGGCGCATTACTTACGACACCAAGAATACAGGCGAATGCATAGACCGCTGCGAAAGTTTCAAAGGCGATACCATGACCTTCTGGAAGAAGAACATAAAGCACCGCCGCCGCTGCACAAAC
>RFZR01000372.1 GCA_009920595.1 Alphaproteobacteria bacterium
TCTTACGTATTTCTGGCAAGGCGTATTGTGGGTGAGTTGTAGCGTCATGTGTTTGATCAACAATTTTCCAATCAATACGGGACACATCAAGCAATGGTTGAAGTGCCACAAAATGCGAATTCAACTTCGGGGAATGAGACCTCCGTAGACTTTGCGCCGTCGCTTCCAAGCACGGCGGAAGGTCGTGTTTTGCCCGTTATTGTTCAGCCTGTCATTCCCGAAACGACCGGAGCCATCGCATCGCAGGCCATTGCATCGATTCCTCGTCCGTCAGAAGGTACGATACGCGTTATTGACACGGCAGGCCTTGCCGAACTCAATTTCAATTTCTCGCCATCGTCCGTTCATATCGCCGCGCTTGATGTCGATCTTGTGATGGTGTTTTCCGACAATTCGAAGCTCATCCTGCCAAATCTTGCTCTCGGACTTTTGGGATCCAATCCCCCAAAGCTTAATTTTCAGGGCAAAGAGGTTGCGGCGCAAGATGTTGTCGGTGCCATCAATCAAGTCACCTTGGCCGAGGCCACTCCGTCCATCCACCTCGCTTCTAATGATTTCTTGCCAAAGAAGCCGAAGGGTCCAGCGCCTGGGGATGAAGAGAATGCAACGGGTCATGACGGCATAGGTGGAGGAGAGCCGCCTTTGCCTCCGCAACCGATTGTATCAGGGGGCAAATTCGATAGGCAGTCACAAGACACTCAAACGAAGACTGGTGATTATACAACGCCGCCCGTGAAGGAAGTGCCTGCGGGATCGTTGAGCATTGCGGCAGCTAATAGCGCTATAAGCAATCCATCGGTGGTGCAAGCGCCCCAGAAGAGTATTGATTCACAAGACATGAAGGGTGCGTTTGCTTTTGATTCCGTTGTCACCGGACAATTGTTTCAAACAGTGGGCACGTCAACTTCCGGCAATCAGGTTAAGGGGTCGACCGGCACGGGCAATGCCGATTCAAATCCCGATTTTGCCGCTCAGAATGCGAAAGAGGTTTTGACCGGCAGCGATCAGGGCGACGAGATTTGGGGTGAAGATCCCGATACTTACAGTGCGGGAATGGCGGGTCGATCGCTGCAGATCACCTTACCCGTAACGTCGGTTGTTGCGACCAAGGTCGTTATTTCAGGCGTTCCTGACTCCGTCAAAATTCTCAATGCGACTTATATTGGTGGCGGCCGTTATGAGATGCTCGTTACGGGCGGCAATACAGTTAGGATGAAGCTGGCTTACCAACTACCATCAAATGATACCGCGGTGGATAGTGACGGTTATTATCACGGATATAAATATACATTTTCGTTTGATTTCACCGGAACAAATACGAAGGGTGAAAAGGGCACCGTCACGGCGAGTGCAACGGTTGGCATTCGCGATGTGGGTTCTGCTGCCGATCAGATTGGTATCGATCCCGAGACCGGCAAATTGATTGTGGGCCTCTCGCGTGATCCGACAGGTAATATCATCAACGCGGGTGATGGTGATGATACAGTTCACGGCGCAGCAGGCGCGGACATCATAGACGGAGGATCTGGCACGCGTGATCGCGTTGTTTATGATCTTTCGAATGATGGCGTTTCAGTCAATCTCGCGACG
>RFZR01000373.1 GCA_009920595.1 Alphaproteobacteria bacterium
TGTCTGATTGTTCCGGGATGAGCCATCGCATCAAGCATGTCACGAAAAATGGACTGCGATCCGAGGATGGGATCAGCAAAGCCCGGTATGAGCGGAGCAACCGCCATCAGCCCTCTCCCCGAACAAGAGTGAAGAAATTGACTTTTGTGGCCGCCGCTTTACGAGACCGCAGGTCTTTCTCAGCTTGAAGTCTAGCCTCGATGACTTGCAAGCGAGACATAATCGCAGATTTCACATCGGGCTGACCCATTTGCAAAAGCGCATCAATCAAGGCCGCCTGTTCAGCTTTGGATTTGTCTCGCCCTAAGGCGTAAGAAAATCCTAATACGCCCGATGAGAGCTGAATAACACACCGCGTCATCGTGGCCTCACCGAAATTAAATCGGCGTCCCGCGCCCCCCGCCCGGGCTTCAACCATCACCGTGCCGATCTCGGGCTTTTTAATGTGGTGATATGATTCTTTCGCGGGCAAGAGCGGCGCAAGGTCTTTAAGATCAGAAAGAGACGAACGGGCTAACACACTCATCCACCATTGACGCTGGTGTTGCATGCCCTCGGAAACTAAGCGCTCCTCTGTCGTGGTGTCCTCAGCGCTCGTTGCCGTCATTTTAATCAACCTCGAAGGCACAACTGTAACCGTAATGTCATATAAATTGGTCTATACATGTCCCGTGACGCTTTCGTGACAAAGGGAAGGAAAAGTCGGATGGCGCTTCAGGAAAATGCCACGAAAGCGTGGCGTCGGATTGCTGACGAGTTAGCGGAAACAATTCGCGCTGGCACATATGAATTGGGCTCAGGACTTCCCACAACGGTTGAAATTGCAACGCATTATAATGTTCACCGTCATACGGCGAGCAAAGCGCTCCATTATCTCAGAGAGCAAGGTCTTGTATCGGTTGAACAGGGTCGCGGTTCTTTTGTTCGCGGGGTTCGATACCCCTATCGACTGAGCGAAAAAGTAAGCTTCCGCAAAAATTTTGCTGATACGGGTCTACCGGTAACAAGCCGTCTACTCGATGTATTGACCATTGCTATTCCTTCCACCGTTGCGCAGGCACTCAAAGTATCGGCGAATAGTTCGGTGTGGCGAATTGTCTTGCTCAATAGCCTTGATCAACGATCGATTTCCCTATCGATCCATTATCTGCCCGCGCAAAAATTTTCTGACTTCGCGCAAAAGCTCAAAGTAAATGACAATTCTATCAGCAAAGCGTTCCAAGCCTGCGGTATTGAGTCTTACCAGCGGAAATCAACAAAGATTTCGGCCCGCATCGCCACTGATGAAGAATATCTGCGTCTTGAATTGAGTGAAGGTGATCCTGTGATCACAACAGAAGGCATTGATATTGATGATGAACTAAATGCCATTCAGGTTGTTGAAACATCGTTCAATCCGAACCGGATTCAATTTATTGTCGATTGATAAGATCAGCGCGCCTGTTGGCCGATAAAGGCCAACCGCAATTTACCTGAGATCCAATCGATAATCGAAACCGTCACCAAGACTAATATAATGATGAACGAGGTTTGCTGCCATTCGAGTGTTCGAATCGTCTCGGTGAGATAGAGACCAATACCCCCTGCCCC
>RFZR01000374.1 GCA_009920595.1 Alphaproteobacteria bacterium
CCGACCAAGAAATTTGTAAAGTTCAAACGACGATCAAGTGGCGCTCCACCCAAAGAGTCGGTTTCGCTTGTCGTGACACGCTCGCTAGGCGTTGTCGCTTCAGATGAAACACGGTCGATCTGAACGCGATCGCGCGTTGTTGTTTCTGCGGCTTGTTGGCTTTGTGCCTTCTGTGCCGGCTTCTGTGTGGCGCTGCGCACGGCAATGACGACCTCGGAGAGGCCGATAAATTCTTCGAATATGAGTGCGCGTAAACGGTCGATATAATGCGATTGGATCCAGCTTTTTAGGAACCGTGTCGGCACCGAGAGGTGCGCTGTTTCGCCTGCGAGGCCGGATAATTCAAGCCGACCAAACCAGCTCGAAAAAACGTCATCACCCAATTCAGCGCGTAAGCGCCGACGCACACGATCCCATGACGCATCATGGTCCACGGTTTTAGCGATGGTCGGCTCAGCAGAGAGGAGAGCAGAAGAATGCGACATCAAACCAACCTGAACAACAGAGAGAAACGAAGAGCGCTATTGCGGCGTTTATCGAATGATCAACAAAATGAGCCGGTAGAGTTTGGTGTCTTGCTTTGTGTGGCCAAGATCCCGTTGAAGGTTTCGATCTCGTCAAAGACACCATTCATTTTTACGCTTCCTTCTTTCATATCCCCATCATCCAAAACGTGATCGAGTTCGATCTTCTCGCTTCGTATGATCCTCCCAGTGACGTCAGTGACATCACCACTTCTCACGCATTTCTCTATCTGAGACAAAAGAAGACCGTACCCCAAAAGGGGTTGATCACCTCAACCATCAGGAGAGACCATTCGCCGAAACCCAACGAACGAGAGGACGTTACACAGGCACCCGACCCCACGCAACGTTCAAAACTCAACCGGAAGTCGAAATTTCTCTGAAAGGCCGCGTGATTGAAGGTCCTTTCGACCCTGATTTTGCGCCAACGCCTTGGTGTTATTAAGATTTCTTTAACGCTCGGCGGCTCGCAAATTTTTTTAATTTTTTTTTTGCGCTGGAACCATGATGGCTGTTGCAGCCCATGTTGACCGCGCGCTTTTCCCTTTATCAGCTAACGCATTGATTTTCAGTTATATTTTCTGACCACTTTTTGTCATCGCGTTGTCGCATGAACCAGAATTTGATCATCATTCTGTCAAGCAAAAAATATTTGATGAGATGAAATAAATCGCTTGCGATTGAAACAAGTCACGAGATCAGAATCGCGAAATAAAAAAGCCCCGCATCAGCGAGGCTCTTTTCATCCACTCGTTGTATCAAGAAATGCCTGTGCCACAGGCGTTTCTTGTCTTCGCTTATTTTGCTGCAGCGCTCGCGGCTTTCGCAAGACGCGACACTTTGCGTGAAGCGGTCTTCTTATGCATCACGCCCTTTTGAGCCGCGCGCATCAATTCTGGTTCGGCAAGTTTCAAAGCTTCCGATGCGGCGGCCTTGTCACCCACCTTCAACGCTTCTTCGACTTTCTTTACGTAAGTGCGCACGCGTGAACGACGGCTGCGATTGACGGCCGTGCGGGCTTCAATTTTACGGGTGGCCTTTTTGGCCGATTTCGTATTCGCCAT
>RFZR01000375.1 GCA_009920595.1 Alphaproteobacteria bacterium
CGTGAGAATATGACCTTTGGATTGAAATATGCCGGACTTCCCGCTGAGGAAATTTCACGACGAGTCGATGAAGCCTCACGCATGCTTCAACTCCAAGATTTGCTGACGCGCAAACCGAAAGATTTGTCGGGTGGGCAAAGGCAACGTGTCGCTATCGGTCGGGCCATTGTCCGTGAACCGGACGTTTTTTTGTTTGATGAGCCGCTCTCAAATCTTGATGCATCTTTACGTGTCTCGACCCGGGTAGAGCTTTCGCGATTGCATACACTACTGAAAGCCACGATGATCTATGTCACTCATGATCAGATTGAAGCGATGACGCTGGCCGATCGTATTGTGGTGATGAATAAGGGCCGTATTGAGCAAACAGGCACGCCGCTGGAGCTCTATTATCAACCTGCGAATCTTTTTGTCGCGGGCTTTATTGGTTCACCGAAAATGAATCAATTTTCTGCAATCGTGCGTAATGCAGCGGCCGTGACCAGATTCGGTCTTTCAGCGCCCGTGAAGGCAAGCGAAGAGGGGAACGCTGTCACGATTGGCATTCGCCCCGAGCATTTTGTTGTTGGTGGTGAAGACGAACATCCGCTTGCTGCCCGCGTTGAACTCGTTGAACGTTTGGGCGAAATCTCCCATCTCCATATGTCAATGAGTTCAGGTGAGTTGATGATTGCCGAGTGGCGCGGTCGCAATGCGCCCGCAATTGGGGATAGACTGTCGCTCAGTGTAGAGCCGTCCAATCTGCATCTTTTTGATGCGAAGGGCGTCCGTATTTGAATGATTTTTGATGAATAACCGTGAGAGGTCTCAGTGATGGAAACAGTTAAATTCACGGCTATGAAAGATGGCACACGCGAAGAATATGAATTGCTTCGCAAATTAGAAGCGCCACACGGCTATCAAATTACAAGACTTGAACATGGGCTTCAATCGGCAACGCGCGCCTATCGTGACGGTGCCGATCTTGATTGGGTCTGTGCCGCACTTCTGCATGATATAGGTGACGGACTTGCGCCACAAAATCATGATCGTTTTGCCGCTGAAATACTGCGTCCTTTTATCAGGGAGGAATGTGCTTGGGTTGTTGAGCATCACGGTGCGTTTCAAATGCTCTATTATGCACATCATTACGACTGGAATCCCAATGAGAGGGATAAATACAAAGACAATCCCTATTTCCAATCCTGTGCCGACTTTTGCGAGCGCTGGGATCAATCCTCATTTGACCCGCATTATCAATCCGAGCCGCTTGAATTCTTCGAGCCTATGGTTCGGGCTCTTTTCGCGCGCAAGGCCTATGACCCAAAAGTAATTTGTGCGGGCGAGGTGAGGGGACTGCCGCCGGTGAAGGGGCATTCGTGAACGACCTGTCACGAAAAAAATAGCGACTTAAATTCCGATATCAGCCTATGCGCTTACCCGTTGCGCCGTCAAAAATATGGATTTTTGAAAGATCTATCTCGAAGTGAACTTTCTGCTCGATATGGAGCGGAATATTCGCGGCCGTTGTCACGCGGAAGAGTTGATCTCCACTTTTTAACGTCACGACTTTTTCAACACCATGATTT
>RFZR01000376.1 GCA_009920595.1 Alphaproteobacteria bacterium
CCCTCGCCCTGCACCGGCTCAATGATAATCGCCGCGACGCGCTTGGGATCAACATCGGCTTTGAACAATTTATCGAGAACATGCAGGGATTCATCGACATTGATGCCATGCAGCTCGATCGGGAATGGCACATGGAACACATCCGGCATCATCGCGCCAAAGCCCGCTTTATAAGGCTGAACTTTGCCGGTGAGCGTCATACCCATAAAGGTGCGACCATGAAAAGCACCCGTGAAGGCAATCACCGCTGATCGGCCAGTGGCGGCGCGTGCGATCTTGATCGCATTTTCAACCGCCTCAGCACCGGTTGAAACAAA
This sequence comes from Alphaproteobacteria bacterium, assembly GCA_009920595.1. GTDB lineage: Bacteria > Pseudomonadota > Alphaproteobacteria > Rhizobiales > Beijerinckiaceae > CAIUPE01. Next base: position 318 of record RFZR01000376.1, read on the forward strand.
GATCGTCTTCTTCGCGAAATTGCCCGGCACGGCTTTGTTCAAGCGCTCGGCAAGCTCGACATAATTTTCATAAGGCACAACTTGATGGCAGGTATGCGTGAAACGATCGAGCTGCTTCTTCACCGCATCCATCACGCGTGGATGGCGATGACCGGTATTCACAACCGCAATGCCCGCGGCAAAATCAATATAGCGCTTGCCTTCGACATCCCAGATTTCGGCATTTTCCGCGCGGTCGGCATAAATCTGCGTTGTCACACCGACGCCCCGCGAAATCGATTCCGTGCGCCTTGTTGCTAAAGCTGCGTTGTTCATCTCTCACCCCATCTTTATTGGCCCTGTTCCAGGGCGCTCCGCTTATTATGCAAGAAAAGCTTCAAATCAATGGGGCAGAACCCCGAGGCACCGCACCTTGTCACAGGCTTCAACTCCCGCATCTGGCGGTTGGATTAGGCGAAGCGCGCGCCTTGTGAAAGTGCCACATTGGTTTAACAATTAGGTCCTGTCGCGATGGTCCGCCAAAAACCACGCTGTCTGTCACTGATTTGAGCCAAAAGGATATGCCATGACCGTGTTGATAACAGGCGCCAATCGCGGAATCGGACTGGCCCTCGCCCATTATCAAGCCGCTCGCGGCGAAACCGTGATTGCGACAACACGGAGCGAAATTCCCGCTACCCCGTCTTTGGTGCGTTGGGAGACGCTTGATGTAACCGAGCCCGCCTCCCATCGCGCTTTAGCCGCGAAACTTGCGGGCCTGCCCCTATCGCGCTTGATCTGCAATGCGGGCGTTCTTTTGGATCGCAACCAGACATTAGAAAACGGTTATAATGCAGAGCTCTGGGCCAAGACTTTCGCGGTCAATGTCACGGGCGTGTTTTTAACGATCCAAACCCTTCTGCCGAATCTTCTGAAAGGGCGCGGCAAGATTGCGATCATCTCCTCGCAAATGGGGTCAACCACGCGCGCGCCCGGCGGCTCCTATATGTATCGCGCGTCAAAAAGCGCGGCGCTGAATCTGGGGCGCAATCTCGCCACGGATTTGAAAATCAAAAATATTCCCGTTGGCATTTATCATCCGGGATGGGTGAAAACAGAAATGGGCGGCGCGGGCGCCGAGATCAGTGTTGAAGAGTCAGCCAAAGGCTTATCTGAACGTCTCGATGCGCTCTCGCTTGAGACAACCGGCTGTTTTGAATGTTGGGACGGACGACCCTATCCATTTTGATTCATGACATCTCTT
>RFZR01000377.1 GCA_009920595.1 Alphaproteobacteria bacterium
CAGCGCCAGCGAGGCGCGCGCGTTTGAAACGCTTCTTGAATTGCTCGAAGCCGCGCAACGCGATGCGGTGATGTTGAAGGGGAAAGGGATGAGGCAGTAAAGACTCGTCATTGCGAGCACTCACGATTGCCGATTGCCGCTTAAACCCCTGCGCCATCCAACGCCCACGCGCGCATAATTGCATTCGCAATCGCCATGGGTTGGGGGGCGAGAAGGCCCTCGGGGTGTTGGCCCTCAAGCATCAGCCGCACTTCGTCACGCGTGAAGAAACGCGCGTCTTCAAGCTCGTCATGATCAATCGTCACATCGTGATTCAACGCGTCCGCCAAACAGCCGATCATCAGCGAAGCGGGAAAGGGCCAAGGCTGCGAAGCGAGATAGCGCACGGCGCCTGTGCGCACGCCCGCTTCTTCGAGAGTTTCGCGGCGCACCGCCGCTTCAATCGTTTCGCGAGCATGATCACCACAGGGTCGGTGCGCGGAAAATGTTCTGCCGTGCACGCGTCGCACACACGCTTCCAGCCCGCGCTCGAAACACGCGATGGCGCGCCGCATGCCGCGCAGAATTGATGTTTGCGATGCCAATGCAACAGCGCTTTCGCTTCCGCCAGCGGGCCGATGAGCGGCGCGGGCAAAAGCCCTTGCACCGCAATCGAGCGCGCATCAATCACCATGAGATCGTCACGCGTGCTCAAACGCTCGGCGGCTTCCGCCTCAATCTCTTCGGCAAAAATCGGGCGCTCATCGTGAAGACCCAAAAACAATGTCGCGCGCACCGAGCCAAGCGCGCTCACGTCATGGGGCGCGAAGAGGCCATGAAGCGCCTCGCCTTCGCGTTTCAAAATCGATTGATCGCCTGCGAACACCAATGCGCCCGCGTCTTTTTGCGCGCGGAGTTTTTTAAGCGCGTCGGCTTGATCGCGCAAATCTGCACGACGGTCGAGCGGGTTCGTCACATAACCCAATTTAGAAAAGCGATCATTCATTCAGAGATATCCCAAAGCGCGTGAAAGCGCGGTGATGCGCGTGTGTGCCGCATCCGGCGCATAGAGTTCGCGTGTGCCCACACCCCATACGGGTTTGGGCCAAGCGGCATCATGGTCAAACCGCGCAATGATGTGGACATGCAATTGCGCCACCTGATTTCCGAGCGCGGCGACATTGAGCTTTGTTGGCTTGAAAAGACGCTGCATCGCTTCGCTTACGCTTTCCATTTCGCGGTAAAGCGTGGCGCGGTCTTTGGGCTCAAGATCGATGATCTCGCGAAGCCCATCGCGGCGCGGCACAAGGATCACCCACGGAAACCGCGCATCATTCATCAACAACACGCGGCTCAGCTGCAGCTCGCCAACGGGAAGCGTGTCGGCCTCAAGCCGCGAATCGAGGGTAAAATCACTCATGACGGGGTTTTAGACCCTGCCCCGCCGGTCCCGAAGTAAAAAAACGGCGCGCGGTCGAATCGCTTGTTTTTTCCCGTCTGATCCCCGATATAGGGGGTGGAAGGTTGGCGTTGGACGTACCACTCGCCAACCGGGTCAGGTCCGGAAGGAAGCAGCCCTAA
>RFZR01000378.1 GCA_009920595.1 Alphaproteobacteria bacterium
AAGCGGGTCGTTTCCGTGAAGATCTTTATTATCGCCTCAATGTGTTCCCCTTAGCGACCCAATCGCTTGAAGATCGGCCCGGCGATATTCTTCCTATCGCGATTTCGCTTCTTGCCAAACATACCGGTGGCTTCCCAACCATTCCGGAAATGACCGATGAAGCGATCGACAAGCTCGAAGCCTATACTTGGCCGGGCAATGTGCGCGAACTCGAAAATGTTCTTCAACGCGCGCTGGTTCTTTCAGGGGGTACGCCGATCGAAGCCGATCATCTCATGATCGATATGCATGAGCATATCGCCAATATCGAAGATTTCGACGCCAAAAGAAAACGCGTGGCTGCACGATGAATGCGCCGCTGAAAGAAGGAAAAGCAACTATGGTTCAGATCAGCCCTATCGGCCTTTCAAACGATATTCTGTCGAAGGCACAACCAAAACTTCGTCCCTTCGAGAATTCAGGCAATGATGATTTTGCCAGTCAGTTAACCAACGCGATTGGCGAAGTTGCTAAAGCGCAAAAAGAATCCGACACCGCAATGAAAGCCTATGCGGCCGGCGATGAAGTTGATGTTACCAAAGTGATGCTCGCACGGGAAAAATCTTCGCTCGCTTTTGAAGCGACCGTTCAAGTGCGCAACAAACTCTTAAGCGCTTACAAAGACATCACAACCATGCCGGTTTAAAGGCACGGACATAAAACGAGTTAATATAAGACAGGGATACGCAGAATGACCGACGCGAATGTTGTGACAGTGACGCAAACCGTTCCGGTTGCCGCGCGTGTAAATCAAGGACTTGCCGCGTTCCGCAATTTCTTGCGTCAACCTGCCGTTGTCCGTGCTATGCCCATGATCGTGGTCGCCGCAGTCATTGCCGTCGGCCTTCTTGCGATTACCGTTTTACGTGAACCCGCTTACGTTGTTCTTTTTCCGCAGCTTGAAGAAAGCGACAAAGCCACCGTTCTGCAAACACTCACCGACAAAGGCATCAAGGCAAAGCTTGACGGCACAACCGGTCAGATGACTGTGCCGCGCGCCGATTTTTATCGCGCGAAAATGCTCTTGGCGTCTGCCGGTCTGCCAAAAGCCTCAAGCTCCGGCTATGATCTTCTCGGTCAAATGCCACTCGGCACCAGCCGCTCTGTTGAAGCCGCTAAATTAAAGCAAGCACAAGAAACAGAACTCGCGCGTTCCATCATGGAAATCCGTGATGTTGAAAGCGCGCGCGTTCATTTGGCCGTTCCTGAGCGTTCGGCTTTCGTACGCGATCAAGTACCGCCTTCGGCCTCTGTTGTTTTAAAACTCGCTGCCGGCCGCGCACTGGGTCAAGGACAGGTTCAATCCATCGTTCACATGGTGAGCTCGAGCGTGGCCTTCATGCCGATCGAAAGCGTCACTGTTGTTGATCAATTTGGCAATCTCTTGTCGGGTCCGAAGCGCGAAGCGGATATTGGCCTCACCTCTCAGCAGCTCGACCACAAAGTCCGCGTCGAGAAAATGTTGCGCGAACGCGTGATGAATTTGCTCGTGCCCATCGTCGGCGAAGGCAATGTGAATA
>RFZR01000379.1 GCA_009920595.1 Alphaproteobacteria bacterium
GGAATTGCCTTTATGGGCACGGCTCTGCTTCGATTAGCTTGATATGATCAAGTCAAGTGCGGCCTGATTCAATCAGCTTCGAAATGATCTTGGCCGTGTAATCCACCATCGGTACAACTTTCGCGTAGTTCAAACGCGTAGGACCAATAATACCAAGCACCCCAACGATTTTTTGCTGGCTGTCGCGGAAGGGTGCAGCGATCATTGATGAGCCTGACAAAGAGAAAAGTTTATTTTCTGAACCAATATAAATTCTCACACCTTCACCTGTTTCGGCGCGAGACAAAAGATCAATGACATCTTTTTTAGTTTCGAGATCTGAAAACAAAAGACGCACGCGTTCGAGATCATCAATTGCTCTGAGATCTCCTAAAAGATTGGCCTGACCACGAATGATCAATTGCCGATCGTCAGCGGTTCCAGTCCAATTTGCAAGTCCGGTTGAAACGAGGTTCGCCGTAAGTGAATCAAGTTCACGTTCCGCATCTTGTCGAGCTTGCTCAATTTCTGCGCGTAACTCGGCAATCGTTTTTCCGCGGATGCGATCTGAAAGATAATTCGATGCTTCAACAAGTGCCGATGATGGCAAGCCTTGCGGTAAATCAATGATGCGGTTTTCAATTGTTCCATCTTCAGAGACGAGAACGGTCAAAGCGCGACTTTTTTCAATTCGTACAAATTCAATATGTTTCAATGGTGAGGTTGTTTTGGAGGTGAGAACAACACCCGCGCCACGCGTCAGACCTGAGAGCATGGCCGAAGCCTCGGTCAAAAGTGCCTCTGTCGATTTTGATTGTCCCGACGCGCGCACTTGCGCTTCGATATTGCCTCGTTCCTCTGCCGACAAATCACCCACTTCCATAAGCGCATCGACAAAAAAGCGAAGCCCGCTTTCGGTGGGCAAGCGACCTGCGCTCGTATGGGGTGCATAAATCAACCCGGCGCTTTCAAGATCAGCCATGACATTGCGCACGGATGCGGGCGAAAGGGCAATCGGGATGAGCCGCGATAAATTGCGTGAGCCGACGGGTTCACCGGTTTCAAGATAGGATTCCACAATCCGCCGAAAAATCTCGCGCGACCTCTGATTGAGATCAATCAGGGGATTGGAAGCGGGTGGAGCGAGGTCGTCTTTCATGAAATACTCGATGAGGGAGCTTAATCTTGAGTCTCCGATCATCCTAATGTGAAGATCCGAGGGCTCAGGATCAAGATGTCTTGCCTTGCGACGAGGCCGCGAGAGGCCTAGAAGTCTCGGCAATACGAGCTCTTATTCTGGAAAATTCCTTCATGCGCCCTTCAAAACGCGCGCCCGACGAACTTCGGGCGGTCTCCCTAGAACGAAATGTCGCCCGCTATGCCGAAGGGTCCTGCCTCGTCAAATTTGGCGAAACCCATGTGCTCTGCACCGCTTCTTTGGAAGAAAAGGCGCCGCCATGGCTGCGCGGTTCCGGTAAAGGCTGGGTCACGGCTGAATATGCGATGTTACCGCGCGCGACCGCGGAGCGCACACGGCGCGAAAGCACATCCGGCAAGCCTTCGGGCCGGACGCAAGAAAT
>RFZR01000380.1 GCA_009920595.1 Alphaproteobacteria bacterium
AATCCAAGCGGGCCCAGTCTTACAAATCAATGAGTTAGCGTGTCACCGATTTGATTTTGACAGTCTAGACACTTTTATTCCTGAGCTGTATCCGGCCGTCAATTTTTGACGGGTATGATGGACCGGAGAATTTCATTCAGATCATAGAAATGAAAGGTTTTATCAGCAGACATCGCGACCAGAAGTCCTCCCGAAAAGCCCGGCAGAGAGGCGGTTGTGATTTCGATACCGTCTGTTTCAAGTGCCGAAATTCTCACGCGTCCAATGACTTTGTTTTGCTCCTGAGATCCGAATCGTCCGTCTAGGTCAAAAACTTTCAATTCGCCCGCTTGTTGGTCGGAAACAAAAAGTAAGGATCGCTCGTTACTCCGACGAAAAACTGCGCTGCCTTCATGATCACGCGCAAAGCCAGTACGTCCAAACTGCGCCAATTCATCGTTTGCATCTTCGATAGCGGGATCCGCTGAGTACACGCGGATACCGAAGGTTTCGTCACTCGCGAAAACCACGCCCTGAACCGCATCCACCGATAACGCCTCAATTTCCTTCAGACCACTCCATTCGCCAAACGCTCGGACTTTAATCCCGACCAAGGACCCGGTCCCATCATCAACGAGTCGATACTGATGAAGATATCCCGTTCTCGGAGCGAACCGATCCGATCTACTAACAATTACGAAAAGTGCGCCATCGGAAGCGCGAGTGTAAGTCGCTACGCCCATCGCGTCGCGAGCGCGTTCGCCTTCAAATACCGGAATTCCGCCGCCATCAACCGGGCGCATATCAGGCAATGTATAGACGCGTAACCGATGAGCAAATCGCTCGGTGACAATGGCGACATCGACTTGGCGACCACCGAGCGTGACACCGTAGGCAACATCTACGTTATTGGGGCGTAAGAGGCCGCGAATGATTAGCTCGGGTCGAATCTTTCCGTCGAGCCCGAATACATACAAAGCCCCGTCAATGTCCTTATCGGTTCCGAGCACCAGGCTGTTTGCGGGGTTTTTACGGTCGACCCAGATCGCAGGGTCGTCCGTATCATGCCGTACAGGTTCTGTTATGAGCTTTGGTAAAACGGGTCTTGACGCCTGGGGGTATGCCGATGTGATGCAAAGTGCACTGAGAAAAAAAGCGAATAAGACTTTGGGAAGTCTTTGGCATTTCACAGTCCTTAGTGTACAGCGGTCAACCGAAATGACCATCGCTTTAAACATAATCGCCACGTCAGTGAAATAGATTCGTAAGAATTTCCGTAAAGAATAGCGTTCGAACCCGCCCCGCCGTCGGAGGAGTGGTTCATCCGGTCTGTTGCGTGATCCGGATCAGCAAAAAATCCAACAGGGAGCGTTTCATGGGCGTACTCAGTCGTTCGATCGCGTTTTCTATTTCGACTCTTGTTTCGACGGGGTCTGTTTCGGGCTTCGCGGATCAAGGCGTCCCGGCTTCAGCGTCTGATCTGAGTGAAGTAGTCGTAATTGGGTCTAGACCGATCGCGGAATCGGAGGCGGCTGCGCTCAAAGTTCAGCGA
>RFZR01000039.1 GCA_009920595.1 Alphaproteobacteria bacterium
GGCCCGTTAAAAATGTTTCGGGCAATAGAATCGAAAAAAGGAGAATGAGCAGTAAAAAAGAAGCGAGGGTTGCATGATGCTTTAAAGCGCTCATCACAACCCTCACTGATTTATTCATCGTAACCGAATTACTTTCCGGCATTCGCCGAGGTGATCAATGTGGTTGGTACATAGATCACGCTCTGCTTGATCTTCTCACCACCGAGATGACGCTTGACCGCTTCAGCAGTTGTTGCGCCGATGCCTTTGAAGTCTTGTGCCATCGAGGCTTCGAAATTGCCGCCCTTTGCAATTGCTTCGCGCGCTTGCGGATTGGCGTCAATGCCGGTGATCACAATGCCTTCATTGCCGCGACCTGCTGCTTCAATCGCTTGCAGAGCGCCGAGAGCGGGTTGATCCCACGCGGCCCATACAGCAGCGATCGAGCCCTTCTTTGGATTGGCAGCAAGGATCGCTTCCATCTTAGCGCGGCTATCAGCAATACCACCATCCTTCACATCCGGTGTTACGCGATCAAGCACTTTGATATCGGGATTATTTTTGAAAATCGTATCGGCAATCACACCGCGTTGTTGCACGGGCGGGAAAGCATCAAACACGAACATCACCACATTCCCTTTGCCGCCAATACGATTGGCAACATAAGAAGCGGTATCGGCCGCCATCGCATAACCATTGCTCGTGACATTGGTGACGAGAAGTGGCGTTGCTCCGGAGTCCATACCGAAAACGGGAACGCCGGCTGCTTTTGCCGCTTCAAGACCAGCGGCGACCTGTGACGGATCAACATTGATCACGATGGCCGAGACTTTCTGCGTGGCGGCATCCTCAATGCGACCAACCGCCGCAGCCACATCGCCCTTGGTGTCAACGACATTCACCTGCCAACCGAATTCCTTGGCCTTTGCTTGAAAGGCTTCAACATAGAATTGTGTACCAGGCTGGGCGAGATAAGGCGTTACGATGGTGACTTTTTCACCTGCCGCTTGGGCGCTTGCGACCGCCAGAAGTGATGCAGCGGCAACACTTAATCCGATGACTGATTTCCGAAACATTGTTCCTCCACTTTATTGAACATTTGCGTCAATCGGGCGAAGAAAGCATAATCATCAGGTTGTGACAAGGATGGCGGCATGTTGATTGGCATTGATGTGGGAACAACGGCGGTCAAAGCCGCTTTGTTCGATGAGACGGGACATGCACTGCGTCATTTTGGTGAGACCTATCCGACATCGCGACCGCAGTCGGGGCATGTCGAGCAAGATCCAAAAATCTGGATGGACCTCGTCACGAAAGCGCTTTTCGAGCTCAGTCAAAATGCATCAATCAAAGCCATTGGTCTGTGCTCGCAAGTCAATACGCATGTTTTTGTTGATAAGAATCTTGAAGTGCTTCGCCCTGCTTTAACATGGCAGGACACACGCTGCGCTGCCGATGCAGCCTTGCTTGATTCAAAAATCAGTATTGATGACAAAATAAAATGGTGGGGTGCGCCTTTGCCGATTGATGCAAGCCATATGTTGGCGCGCATGGCCTATATCGCGCGAACGGAACCTGATCTGTGGGCGCGCACGCACTCTGTTTTGGCTCCCAAAGATTATTGCATCGCTGCGCTCACGGGCGAAATTGTTTCTGACCCGATGACAAATTTTGGAATTCTTGATCAATCACTTGCGGTGATTGAGTCTTTGATGGCGCTTTTGCCCGGCGCAAAAGAGCGCGTGCCAAAGATTGCGCCCTTCACCAAGCAAATTGGCATCGTAAAGCAAGGTTTTCCGTGCGCGGGCGTTCCGTTTGTGACTGGCGCGATGGACGCGTGGTCAGGTCTTTTTGGCGCGGGCGTGAGCGAAGAGGGGCAAGGACTTTATCTTAGCGGCACCAGCGAAATTCTGGGCCTCATCTCATCGCAAAAATATCCAACGCCCGGTGTAATTGCTTTCGCACCTTGTGAAGGGCTTACTTTACATGCAGGCCCCACACAATCAGGTGGCGCTTCAGCGGCGTGGGGCGCGAAATTGCTTGGATTGAGTTTACCTGATTTTTTTTCTGGAGCCGCTCAAGCGGATCTCAATCACGTGCCTTTGTTTTTACCGCATCTTGAAGGCGAGCGTGCGCCTTTATGGGACGCCTCAGCGAAAGGGTCATTCACCGGTTTGACATCTGCTACTGGTCCTCGTGAACTTGCACGCGCGATGCTTGAAGGTGTGGCTTATTCCGCGCGCCTTGTGTTTGAAAGTCTTGAAGCGTCTGGTGGGCGCGCGCCTTCGATCATTCATCATTCAGGCGGTGGATCACGCTCTGATCTTTGGTGTCAAATTCGCAGTGATGTTTTGGGTAAAGCCTTAAAACGCACAGCCACAAGTGATGCCGGCGTGTTGGGTGCGGCATTAATGGCCGGTGTGGGTGTAGGACTTTTCTCATCTCTTGCTCAAGCGACCAAAGATTTCGTTCCTTTTGATCACGTGTTTGAACCTCATATAAATCAAAGCGCTTATCATGATGCGCGTTATCAGGCCTATGAATTAGCCTATCAGCAATTAAAGCCAATCAATACTTTATCGGCTTTCGCACGTTGAGTGCGTTGTGATTTTATGATTTCCGCAGCGCCGCTTCGGCATGATAAAGCGCGCGGAAGCGTTGCAAACGTGGAAGAAGAATTTCGCGTTGATTTTGATTGGGTTTGAAACGCGTTTTGAGCTTGGGCTTATAACAAATCTCGCTCTCTGTCCCGTGGCCTGCGGCGAGCATCGCAAGACGCGCCGCGCCGAAAGCGCCGCCGAGCTCTGCACCTTCTGGAAGATCGAGCGGGAAATCTACAATATCGGCGAGCATCTGTCCCCAGAAATCAGAGCGCGCGCCGCCACCGACAAGTAAACAATTATTGAGCGTGATACCGGCGTCTGACAAAATATCAAAATGATCGGCGAAGCAGAAGCCGACACCTTCCATAACGGCGTAGGCCATCGCAACGGCATCATGTTCTGCGCGAAGACCTGAAAAGATCCCATGCGCCTCGGGGTCATTATGGGGCGTTCTCTCACCGGTAAGATAGGGAATGAAAATTGGTGCATGCGCGCGTCGTGACGCGTCATGTGCGAAGGCTTCAACCTCAGAAATAAGCTTACCAACGTCGTGACCACGACCTAATATCGACGCGAACCATGACAACGCAGACGCAGCTGAAAGTGTAACGCCCATCACATGCCACCGATGGGGTAGTGCGTGGCACATCGCATTGAGAACGCGTTTGGGGTTTGTTTGAAGGTGATCGGTAACGACAAATAAAACCCCCGATGTGCCAAGCGAGAGGATGCCCTCACCTGGATTCACTGCGCCGATGCCGACCGCTGCAGCAGCATTGTCGCCTGCGCCGCCTGCGATGATGATTTGTGTTTCGTGGAGATCCCAGTCTTTTATAAGCGCGCTTGAGAGATGGGTTGACGCATCACTGCCTTCAACGAGGCGGCCGACATAAGAGCGATCAATACCGCTCGCCTTCAACAAGACATCATCCCACCGCCGATTTTTGATGTCATGCCATAATGTGCCACCCGCATCCGACATTTCGGATACATAATCGCCCGACAATTTGAAACTTTTTTGTGCGCGCGAAGATTTCAGGCTCGTGACGCTTCACCCATAGGACTTTGGGCGCGGTGAAACCAACAAGCGAAAGATTGGATGCGCGATCAACAAAATCCGGAAGACTCGCTTGCAGTTCTTCTGCTTCTTTACCACACCGTCCATCATTCCATAGAATGGCGGGTCGCAACACATGCCCGCTTTCATTAAGAAAGACAGATCCATGTTGTTGGCCAGAAAGGCCTATTGCTTTCAAGCGTTGAAACTCAGAAGGCGCTTTCTTTTTTATTTCGTTGACGGCAGAAAGACACGCCTGCCACCATGCCTCCGGATCTTGCTCTGACCATAAGAGATAGGGACGTGAGATTGAAAGCGGCACCGAGGATTCAGCAAGAAGTTGTTGTTTTCCATCAACCAAAAGCGCTTTGATCGAAGACGTCCCGATATCAAAGCCAAGAAACATATCACTCATCTTTCAGGGCTAACCTTCAAATTCTTTCAAGATTGAACGATCTCTGATTTCCATGCCAAAGCCTGGGCGCTGTGAGACTTTGAGCTTGCCATTATTCGGCATATCTTCACCGGTGAAAAGATGACCGAAGACCGGCGCAATCGATTTGCCATCGGGGCTCGCCGCCACATATTCGCAGAAAGCGGGGCCTGTCTGGCTTGCGATGAAATGATAAGAATAAGGCCCGCTGCCATGCGGCACCACGGTGATGTCATAAGCGGAGGCGTGCGCAGCGATGCGTAATAGTTCTGTCATCCCGCCAACCCACATCACATCAGGCTGAATGATATCCACCAAGCGCTCTTCAATCATCTGCCGGAAACCATAGCGCGTATATTCATGCTCGCCAGTCGTCCATTTGAGTGTTGGATGGGCGGCGCGGATCGCGCGATAACCTTCCGTATCCTCGGGCGTGAGCACTTCTTCCCACCAATAAATATTGAGGTCCTTACACGCTTCAGCGAGTTCAATCGCGTAAGGCACTGTGAGAGACATATAGCAATCAACCATTAATGGGTAATCTGTTCCAATGGCGGCACGGTGTTGAGCAAGAAACGCAACATTATTTTTCAAACCCTCGCGGCCTTCAAAAGGACTATGTGGGAGTGGTACTTTCGCGCCCCAAAATCCGAGCTCTTTGATCGCAAGGGGTTCAGGCGTTGTACAATAAAAAGTGATCTCGTCGCGGCTCAATCCGCCGATGAGATTATAGACAGGTTCGCCTTTGATTTTGCCGACAAGATCCCATAGCGCGAGATCCACCGCGCTGATCGCCATGATGGGTAAACCTTTGCGACCATAGGGCAATGAGGCGCGATAAAGTTGATCCCAGATACGGTTGATGTTGCGTGCATCTTCACCGACAAGGAAGCGACTATAGTGATGTTTGATCAACCAGCAAGCAGGCACGCCGCCCGTACCGGACGCCACACCACGATGACCATTTTCTGTTTCGATTTCGACAACAAGCGATCCAATCGTACCAATGCCCCAGCTTGAACGCTTCTCGCGATAGCGTTCGTGGCCCGACATGGGATTTGAAATGAGACTATCAACAAGCCAATGGCGCGCATTGGTTTCTTGTTTGAAATAGGCTCCGGCATTGGCAGAGGGATCAAGCGTATAAGCACGTACCGCTTTAATCCGATATTCGGCTGATCCCGTCATGTTGAATGATCCGCGTGTTTTTTTATGTGATTTATGGGAGATAGAAAACGCGCTTTAATGGAATTTGAACAGGCACATTATCGGCATCAGCCGCCATGATGTCGCGCATAAAGGCCCACCATTTCTTGGTGATTTCAAGCTCTGCGACCTTATCGAGCGTGTTGTCATCCGACAAAGTGAGAATGCCGAAAAGATGATAGCTTTCCGCATCAAGCCAAATGGAATAGTCCGAAACGCCTGCATCTTTGAGTGCTTTCTTCAATTCCGGATAAACTTCATCATGTCGCTTTTTGTATTCAGCTGCTTGTCCGGGAAATAAATTCATTCTGAACGCAATTTGTTTGGGCATGGTTTGCTCTCCTAATTCTGTTCGACCTTGCGCATTGCCGCAATCGTTGTGTCGCGCACATGTTCAAGATGGCGTCGATAGGCTTGTTTGGCTTTCACAGGATCGCGATTGGCAATCGCTTCTGCGATCTCAATATGTTGCGTGACGCTCTTTTTGATGTTGCCTTTCATTTCGCTGGCAACACGACGAATATCAAGGCCCACATCATAAAGCCCTTGCGCCATAGCTGATAGCATACGGTTATCCGCGCCATCATTGAGCGATTGGTGAAATTCGATATCGAGCAGACGAAACCCGACCGGATCTTGAAAGAAGGCACGACCATCAACCGCGTGTTTCATGATGCGTTCGCGTTGTTCAGGAGTTGCCCTCAACGCGCAAAGTCGCACAAGTTCGAGATCGACGACTATACGCGCTTCAAAATGTTCGCTGACGTCAAAATCATTGGTTGAAAGCATGACATTGAAGGGCGCGATCAAACGACTCGGAGAAAGATCGGTAACCGAATAACGTCCGCCCTGGCGGCTTTCGAGAATACCCATGAGAGATAGGGCTTTAAGCGCCTCGCGAAGTGCTGGACGCGAAATACCAAAAGCGATGCCCATTTGTTGTTCAGTCGGCAACCGATCGCCCGGACGCAAATTACCGGATTTTACCATTGATAAAAGACGATGCGCCACTTGTTCCGAGACTGAACGACGTTCACCTGATGCACCCGGCGCTTCCGTTTTCACCGTTGGTTTTCGCGCTTGTGCAAAAAGTGTCGAAAAATCGAGATCACTCTCGAGCGGCGTTTGTCTCGTCGCTATCGTCTCGCCAACAAGTTTTGCGGGTGCGCGTGCCATAGGAGGCTTACAGTTTCATCTTGTAAAATTTGATTGCGTTTTCACGATAGATCAAACGCGTCTCATGTTCAGTAAGTCCAAGCTTTACAAAGGCTTCGTCAAGCACATCGACCCATTCTTCCATGGTTGTCGATTGCAAGAGGATCGGATAATCGCCCGCATAGATCACCCGCTCAGGTCCAAAAATATCGATTGTTGCGGCGATATAAGGAAAGAGTTGCTCGCGACTCCATGTGGATCCGGCATAGGGAGGGAGATCGGAAAGTTTCACCCACATATTTTTATGGCGCGCGAGATCACGAAGATCATCGCGGAATTGCGAAAGCGCACCTTGGGCAATGCCGGGCTTACCGCAATGATCAAGAATCAAAGGAATTTGTGATGAAATCTTCGGCACAAATTCGCGGATAATATCCATCTGCGTGTAGTTAGGATTTATATCAAAAGAATAATCGAATTTCTCAAGACAATTCACACCTTCGATGAAGTTCGCGCTCAAGGTCAGTGCACGCGGGTTTTTGTCGAATTCCATAATACGTCGAATGCCATGAACCGAAGGATGATGATCCTTCATTTTTTGCAAAATCACATCAACCTTTTTGCCCCATTCGACAGGTGCCATCGGGATGATCGTTTTGATGCGTGGATCGCGCTTGGCTTCATCTTCAACGAATTGGACTTCTTCAATATATTGACCGCCGCCTTCCCAAAAATCGGCGTAGCATTCAAGAAATACCATGGCTTCAATTTTGAGTTTTCCGCAATCGCGTTGGTAATCTTCGATATGATAGGGATGGCCAAAAAGTGCATGTCCATCGAAAGCAGAATATTTCAACCGCGTCTGATCCCAGATGTGAAGATGCGTATCAATGATCGGGAAATTGGGCATGACTCTCTCCCTTATCGCGTGACTTTGAAATGCGGATCAACTTGTTTTAACGTCAAACCAAAGCCGGGCTTATGATCGTCAAGATCAATGAAGCCGTCTTTGGCTTCCGGTTCGCCGTCAAAAATATACCAGAATAATTCATTGCCAACTTCAACCGGAACTTTCGGGAAATATTCTGCAATTGGTCCCGCATAAGAAGACATTGTGATGTGGTAATTATGCATTTGTCCGGCATGCGGAATCACAAGAATATCATGCGCCTCGCAGAGATCGGTAATTTTTTTCGCCGCTGTTATGCCGCCGACACGATTGACATCAAATTGTGCGATGTCATAGGCGCCAAGATGCAGCGCATCGCGAAAACCTGACAAAGTATATTCGTGTTCGCCGCCGGAAATATTGACAAGATTCATCGCGCGCAGAGCGGCATAGGCATGAAGATCGTCAGCGATGACCGGCTCTTCGACCCATCGCAATTGATAGGGCTCGATCATGCGTAACATGCGCTTCGCATATTCGAGATTCCAACCCATATAGGCATCCGCCATGATTTCGATATCAGGCCCCACCGCTTCACGCGTTGTGCGTATGAGGTCGAGATTTTTATTCATCCCGGCGATGCCGTCTTTCGGTCCCCAGCCGAAACGCAATTTGACCGCTTTATAGCCTTGCTCAGCATAGGCTTTCGCTTCTGTGTAAAGCGTATCAAGCGGTTGCGAATAAAGACGCGAGGCATAAACGGGAATTTTTGATTTCGTACGACCGCCCAGAAGTTTAAACACTGGTTGCTTGAGAATTTTTCCTTTGAGATCCCACACAGCGAGATCGACCGCAGAGATCGCCGTCATGCCAATCCCTTTACGTCCAAACGGCAAAGTGCGGCGATACATGGATTGCCATATATATTCATTATCAAGCGGATCTGTGCCGATTAAAAGCGGCTTTAGATATGTATCGATTGTTGTTTTGGTGGCGTGAGGGGACAAAGCAGCATTGCCGATGCCAATTGTGCCGTCATCGCATTCGATTTCCACAACAAGCCAGCCAAGAAACCGAAAACCGGCGATCATGCCGGTCACGTCCGTAATGAGATCATTCGGCGTCGTGCAAAAATGAGGCGGCATCGGCGCGACGGGGCCAGTCCATTCATAAATCATGGTACGGACATCTTTAATGCGCGGCATAATTTGACCTCATGGCAAGGGGCCTAATGCTTCGGCAAAGCGCCTGGTCCATTCTAGACCGGCTTCTGTCGGACGGTCGGTGGGCACGCGTAAAGCGCTTGGCTCAAGGCCTAAACGATGCGCAGCAATCAATTTTCCGTAAAGAAGAAAAGCGCCTAAGCCTTGCATCGCAAAGGCTATTGCTGGGATAAGCTTTTGATAAAGCGCTTCAGCTTCATCAGATTTTCCCACTTTCATCGCATCGAAAATTTTCACCTGAAGATCGATGGTTTCAATGCCCGGAATCATGCCATCGCATCCGGCGCGCAAATTGTCGGTGAGTTCGAGTCCCGCGCGGCCGTTCAGAACGCGCATGCGACCGTCAATCTTGCGGATCATTTCAGCGACCGCAATGGCCGTGCTCTCGGCTTTTACAATCGAGACATTGGGATGCGCTTTATTGAGCGCCAAGAGATCTTCGGCGGAAAGCCCGATGCCTAAAAATTCCGGTGCATTTTGAATCGCGATCGGCAGTGAAACGGCATCAGCCACAGCGCCGAAAAATTTTATCAAATCAACGCTGCTCGCGGGTGGGCGCGGCGGTTGCAAAATCAACCAAGAGGCACCCGCGCTTTCAGCGAATTTCGCGCTTTCGATCATATCGGGGATGTTGCCGTCAGCGATGGTGACAGCCACAGGCGCGCGCTTGCTCACATCTTCCAATGTCCATTCAACGAGCATGCGCCGCTCATGGCGACCAAGTTTTTGCACTTCAGTGCCGAGGCCTAAAACGGCAACGCCCGTGGCGCCACTTTTTAAGGCGGCTTCGATTTGGCGCTTGTGGGCCGTGCGGCGCAAGCGATCGGCTTCGTCGAAAAACGCATAAAGCATCGGATCCCGCCGGGACGGCTCCGCTCGATCCTGTCCAAAGTTGTCAAACAAATTTGGACTTGTCAAACTAATCTGGTTCTGTCAGCCTGAAGAGAATGGACGGCCACGAGACTCTTTAAAGAGCCGGTGCCGCGATGAAAGGCGGGGGAGGAACCGGTGGCACAAGAGCCGGCGCTCGATGGTTTCGGAAAAAGACGCCGCATCGGCGCGACATCCCTTGAGGTTCCTGTTTTTGGCTTTGGCAGCGCGCATTTGGGCGAGCTTTACGCCAAAGTTGATGAAGACACTTCGCGCGCGACCCTGGATGCGGCTTGGGCCTCAGGGGTTCGCCTTTATGACACCGCGCCTTGGTATGGTCGCGGCTTAAGCGAGCATCGGCTCGGCGGATTTTTGCGCATAAAGCCGCGTGATGAGTTTCAAGTGACAACCAAAGTCGGGCGCCAATTGGTGCGTCCAAAAGACCCCAAACATTTTGATCGCGCACCCTGGACGGGGGGTCTCAATTTCGAGGTGAAATGGGATTATTCTTATGAGGGCGTGATGCGCTCTTATGAGCAGGCGCTGCAGCGTTTGGCGCTTGATACAGTTGATGCGCTTATCATTCATGATCTTGATGCGATCTATCATGGTGATGAATTTGGAGCGCGGCAAAAAGATTTGCGTGAAAGCGGCGTCAAAGCGCTTCAAGAATTGAAGCGCGCGGGTGATATCAAAGCCTATGGCATGGGCATTAATACAGACGAGGCTTTAGAAGACGTAGCCTCTCAAGTTGATCTTGATTTCTGTCTGGTTGCGATGCCTTACACGCTTCTCGATCAAAAAAGCCTCACGCGTGGTATGGCGCAACTTCAAAAGCGCGGTGTGTCTGTGATTATTGGTGCGCCCTTGGCGTCTGGCATTCTGGCAACAGGCTCGTCCGGCCCCGCGCATTATGGTTACGCGAAGGCATCGCCGGAGA
>RFZR01000381.1 GCA_009920595.1 Alphaproteobacteria bacterium
GAAAGACCGCAAAATCACCGCGCCTTCATTCGGAAGACGATGAACAAAACTCGCCGCGTCTTCCATCAAATCCATGAAGGCTTCATCGACAATCAATCGACCGCCTTTGCGCGCGAGCTTGCTTGCGATGGCTGTCAAATGTTTCGGGTCAACAAGCCGTCCGCAGGGATTGTTTGGATTAACGACAACGATCGTATCGAAATCATCGGACGAAAGAAGTTCTTCGATTGTATCGACAATATCGACCACCGCACCGGCGGTTTCATAGGCGATTTTATATTCGGAGTAAGTAAACCCCAATATCGCGACATGACGGGCCGGGAAAAGGCGCGGCAAAAGATGGATCAGCGTTTCCGTGCCAGGCGCGGCAATCACGGAGGATTCGAACCGAGCCCCGAAGGTGTGGGCGGCGGCGGCCTCGAGCGCGCGGATTTCATTTTCCTCTGGCAATCGGGTCCATGATGCCTCAGAAACCTCACCCACCGGATAGGGTGCCGGATTAATTCCGGTTGAGAGATCAATCCAGGGTTCAGGTGCCTTCGGAAAGGCATGGCGCGCGTCAAACAAACGACCACCATGCACCACAAGGCTTTCAAGGGCCCTTTGCGGGTCAAGGGGATCAATGGTCACGGGTTCGCTTTTCATTGCGGCTACTCAACTCCTGCTCGAAGGGCTCCTTGGGTACCCTCCAGCGCTGTTCCGCGCCATCGGCCATCCGGTCACCTGGATCGGCGGGTTGATAGCCCGTCTTGACCGCAGTCTCAACCGTGAAAGCTGGCCTTTTTTTATGCGCCGGATCATGGGGCTTTTTGCGCTCATGATCCTGCTCTTTGTGACAGGCGGCATCGCTTACATGATTGAGCGGGGGCTCGGGCATTATGCCATAGGCCTTTTGGCGATCATTCTTCTCGCCGCCACACTGCCCGCGCAGCGCAGCCTTGATGAACATGTCAGAGCGGTTGCCGATGCACTTCAAAATGAGGGGCTTGAAGGCGGCCGTAAAGCGGTCTCGATGATTGTGGGTCGTAAAACCGATGCGCTTGATGAAGCCGGCGTGAGCCGCGCGGCGATTGAGAGCCTCGCTGAAAATTTTTCCGATGGTGTTGTTGCGCCCATCTTCTGGACCGCGTGTTTTGGTTTAACCGGCGGCGTTCTTTACAAAGCGATCAATACGGCCGACAGTATGATTGGTCATAAATCAGAAAAATATCATGCATTCGGCTGGGCCTCGGCGCGCCTTGATGATCTTGTGAATCTGCCTTGCTCGCGCCTCTCTGCACTTTTGATCATTCTCGCGTCTCTTTTTGTGCGTGATGCCTCACCGCTTCACGCTTTCAAGAGCGTTTTCCGTGATGCGCGCAAGCATCGTTCGCCGAATGCCGGATGGCCGGAATCCGCACTTGCAGGCGCGCTCGGCTATGCGCTTGCGGGGCCGCGTGTCTATGGCGATACGCTTGTTGATGATGTCTATATGGGCGATGGTCGCCGTGAATTAAATGCGGCCGATATTCGCCGCGCTCTTTATCTCTA
>RFZR01000382.1 GCA_009920595.1 Alphaproteobacteria bacterium
CCGCCCCAGCAAATTTCACCTTCTGCCGCGAGACGCTCGCCATAAGACTCCGCGACATCAGCCGCTTCACGGAATGTCTGCGCGATGAGTTTCGTGTTGCCGACAGGATCTTTCGCCCAGTCTTCAACACCGGTCGCAGAATCGATGCGCACGAGACCATATTTGCGAACGCCATGTTTCTTGAGCTGCTGACCAATGGCGCAGGATTTCCGGATCATTTCGACAAATTGCTTGCGATCGGAAGCAGAACCCATCGCGGAGCCACCACCAACAGGCGGCCAGACGGGTGCTACGAGTGAGCCAACAGCCAAACCTTTTCCGGCGATTTTATCGGCCAAGCGTTTGATGTCATCTTCAGATGAATCAATGCTCGTATGCGGATCGGCCAAGAAGAGATCGACGCCGTCAAATTTAACGCCATTCACTTCGGCTTTGGCGGTCATGTCGAGCATCGTGTCGAGATCAATCGGCGGCTCGGAATCGCCACCTTTGCCAACAAGACCTGGCCACATGGCGTTATGCAATTTCGGAAAATTATTTGTCATCTTGGTCTTTCCTCTCTGAATTATTTTTATTCTGATTTCATTTTTTTGAAGTCACGCTTTCACTTTTGTCCATTTGCCATTCTTCTGAGATGAAGACACGGCGGCTTCAATGAAAGCCAGGCCTTTCACACCATCATCAACGGTCGGGAACATCACGGCCTTATCCGCTTTTTTGCCCTTGCGTGCGGCATGAATCGCATGCGCCACTTCGGTGTAGATATTGGCGAAGCCTTCGAGATAGCCTTCCGGATGTCCGGGCGGAATGCGCGAAACGCGACCCGCTTCAGGGCCTGAGCCTGCGCCCGAACGCGTGATCGTGTAAGTCGGTTTTCCAATCGGCGAGACATGGAGATAATTCGGATTTTCTTGACTCCAGGCAATGCCGCCCTTCGTGCCATAGACTCGAATGCGCAAATTATTCTCGTTACCAATAGCCACTTGGCTCGCCCAAAGGGAGCCACGCGCGCCGTTCGCATAACGCAAAAGAATTTGCGTGTTGTCATCAAGCTTGCGGCCTTTCACAAAGGTCGTCAGTTCGGCTGAAAGTTCATCAACCGAAAGTCCTGTGATGAAATCGGCAAGATTATAGGCATGTGTACCGATATCGCCGATGCAGCCGCCCGCACCCGAGCGTTTCGGATCGGTGCGCCAATCGGCTTGTTTTTGTCCGGTTTTTTCAAGTGGCTCGGCGAGCCAATCTTGCGGATATTCAACTTGAACAACGCGGATCTCGCCAAGCTCTCCCGCTTTCACCATCGCACGTGCTTGCCGCACCATGGGATATCCGGTGTAATTATGCGTGACTGCGAAAATCAAACCGGATTTTTTGGCAGCCGCCTGCAGCGCTTTCGCTTCTTTCAAAGACGTTGTGAGCGGCTTATCGCAAATCACATGAATGCCCGCTTTCAAAAAAGCGAGCGCGGGACCTGCATGCATGTGATTGGGTGTGACGATGGAGACCG
>RFZR01000383.1 GCA_009920595.1 Alphaproteobacteria bacterium
CTTTTTGATGCCGAAGGCTTTTTAAGCACATCGCTCGTGCGCTCTGCGATCACATCTGCCTGCTGCTGCTGCTTCTTTTGCGCCTTTTTCAAGCGCGCCAATGTGGGCTCTTCATCATCCACATCAAATTTTGGGGCGCCTTTTGCGGGATGACCGGCAACAATCTCGATGCCACCCGGCACATTGCGTGTCGAGAGGATTACGGCATCTTCGCCGAAATCGCGCATGATCCTTGCCATGGCTTCGCGGCTATCTTCCGCCACGATTTTTGTACGTTGCATCATGGTTCACTCTCCTCAGGACGCGCCGCCGATAATGGCGACGACATTGACACGTTTGGTTTCGGGAAGTTCCTTGAACGACAGAACAAGACCATCGGGCGCGGCCTGTCGAACAAGGCTTGCAAGTTCACGGCGCAAAATTGGGGTTGTGACGACGACAAGCGTCTTTCCTGTCTTGGCCAACAAATTGGATTGTTCTTCAAAAGCTTCGATCAGCTTGCGGGCGAGACCTGGCTCGATTGCATTGCCCATCGCACCATTTTGCTTGGCATTCTGGATCATCAATTGTTCAAGCCCTGTATCGAGCGTGACAATTGGCAATTCTTCTTTGGGCGATGAGATCCGTCGGAATCTGCTCAGCGACCAATGACTTCAACACTTGTGTCAATTGCGGTAATGAAACGATTTTCGGTACAACGCCCTGAACAAGATTGGGTGCCGATTTGGCAAAGTGATCAATGATCTCTTGGACATCATCCTGGCCAAGAAGGTCTGCGCCGCGTTGCATCAGCAATTGATGAAGATGTGTTGCAATCACGGTACCGGCATCAACGACGGTATAATCAGCTGCAAGCGCGCGCGGTTTGTCAGACGGATCAATCCAGACAGCATCAAGACCGAATGTCGGGTCCTTCACGGTTTGGCCCGGAAGAACAACATTTGAGTTCGTACCTTGGATGGCGAGAAGCTTGCCATTGATGACTTGATCTTCAGCCGCAATCACACCGGCAATTGTGATGCGATAAGCCGAAGGCATGAGCGCGAGATTGTCACGAATTCGAACTTGCGGAATAATGAAACCGAGATCACGCGAAACCTGTTTACGGATACCGGTGATGCGCGAAACGAGTGCGCCGCGTGTGGCGTCTTCAATCAGCGGAATGAGACCATAGCCAACCTCAATCAGGAGTGGTGTGGTGTTTGCCACATCACTGATCGTGACTTCGTTTTTCTCTTCATCATTTGCACTGCTTTCAAGGCTGATGGTCGGCTTCGCCGCTTCAAGCGCTTGTTCTTCAGCTTCTTTCTTGTCGCGTTTATTGACAAAATGCGCGATCGCAGCTGCACCGGCAGCTGCAGTGAGAAACAGAAGATGTGGCATGCCGGGCAAAATGCCGATCAAAGCGAGAATTCCTGCGACCGGATACCAAGCGCGGCGCGAACCGATTTGGCGTGATAATGTATTCGAAAGGTCTGATTCACCTGATTCACGCGTCACAA
>RFZR01000384.1 GCA_009920595.1 Alphaproteobacteria bacterium
AAGCGAAAATGATGCCTAAAGGATGCGCGCGCCCCATAAGTGCGACAGCGATACCGATGAATCCATAGCCAGACGAAAATTCGAGAAGTAGACGACCCTGCACGCCCAGAATCTCATTGACCGCAAGCAGACCTGCGAGTGCCCCTGACATCGCCATGGTGATCATTGTGATGCGGCCAATCGAAATCCCTGCATAGAGAGCAGCCGTAGGATTATGGCCCACTGTGCGGATCGCAAATCCAAGTCGCGTATGCCAAATCAGAATCCACACAAAAGCAGATGCGACCAAGGCGAAGATAAAAGACAGATTGAGCGGTGACTTAGGAATTTTAATTCCAAAATATGCGAGTGCTTCGTGCAAATAAGGCAAATGCGCTGCGTCAGAAAACACGCGCGTTTCGGGCGACATGGAGCCTGGTTTACCAATCACATTGACAAGCAGATACACGACCAAGGTCGCTGCTAAAAAATTGAACATGATTGTGGTGATCACCACATGGCTGCCGCGCTTCACTTGCAGATAGCCGGGGATAAACGCCCAGAGCGCACCCATAATCATCGTGCCCAAAATGGCGAGCGGGAGAACGAAATACCAAGGCAAAAAATCCAAATGCAGACAGACCAAAGCTGCGCCAAGCCCTCCAATGGTTGCTTGACCTTCTCCGCCGATGTTGAAAAGCCCGGCATGAAAAGCAATCGCGACAGCTAGACCTGTGAAAATGAAATTTGTTGCGTAATAGAGTGTGTAGCCAAGCCCTTCGCCGGATCCCAAAGCACCCTTGATGAGTAAAGTGGTCGCTTTTACCGGATTTTCGCCAATGCCCAAGACGACAAGGCCCGCGATTAAAAAAGCAACGATAACTGCGAGACTGGGAACAAGACTCACATCGGCCCATTTCGGTAGTTCGATCGGCGCGCTCATGCAACGCGCTCCGTAACGCCCGCCATGAGCAATCCAAGGTCGCGCTCATTGGTTGTTTCCGGTCGACGTTCACCCGTGATGACACCGCCGCACATCACGATGATGCGATCTGAAAGACTCATGATCTCATCAAGTTCGACCGAAACAAGAAGGATGGCAACACCGGCATCGCGCAAAGCGATCAAGCGTTTATGGATAAACTCGATAGCCCCCACATCAACGCCACGTGTTGGCTGTCCAACAAGAAGCACCTGAGGGTGATGTTCGATCTCGCGCGCGAGAACAATTTTTTGCTGATTGCCGCCAGAAAATTTGGCTGTCTTTAATGATGAATCCCGTGGTCTAATGTCATAACGATCCATCTCTCTCATTGTATGCGCGTCAATTGCGGATATCGAAAGAAAGGGGCCGTTGTGAAAAGCTTCATCAGAGTCAAAGCCTAGGATCATACTTTCTGCCGCACGAAAGGCCGATACAAGACCCATACGCTGACGATCTTCGGGAATATGCAAAACACCGTGTTGACGACGTTCAGCGGGTGTTGGTGCAAGGTCGATTAAATCTTTGCCGTCGAGCAGAA
>RFZR01000385.1 GCA_009920595.1 Alphaproteobacteria bacterium
ATCGAAGGCTTTGCCCGAGCCGTTCACAGATTTTCCGAGCCAACCGGCTTTCTTGGCAGTCTGGATCGCTTCGCCGAAAATTATGTGCGCATTCGGATATTCGGAGCGCAGATAGACATAGCCCTTCGTCGCGCCCACAGCGACACCAGCGATGATCATGCCTTCGATAAGGGTGAACGGATCACCTTCCATCAAAATGCGATCAGCGAATGTGCCGCTATCGCCTTCATCCGCATTGCAGACGATATATTTCTGATCATCATGCGTGTTGAGAACGGTCTTCCATTTGATACCCGTCGGGAAGCCTGCGCCACCACGACCACGCAAACCAGAGTCAGCAACCGTCTGCACAATATCCGCGCCGGTCATCGCGAGCGCTTTCTTCAAGCCCGCAAAACCGCCATGCGCGATGTAATCATCAAGCGAGAGCGGATCGATCACGCCCACACGCTGGAAAGTGAGGCGTTCCTGATTTTTGAAAAACGGAATGTCTTCTGTAAGGCCATGGCCAAGTGCGTGCGCGCCGCCTTCGTAGAATTTTGCATCAAAGAGGGACGCAACATCTTTCGGTGCAACAGGGCCATAAGCAACGCGGCCTTTTGCAGTGGCCACTTCGACAAGCGGTTCAAGCCACAGCATACCGCGCGAACCGTTGCGGATGATCTCGATGGCAATGCCGCGCTTCTTCGCTTCGTCTTGCATCGCTTTGACAACACGTTCTGCACCAACGGAGAGGGCAGCAGCATCACGCGGAATGTAAATTTGAAATGAGGACGTGCTCATCTGATTACCCTTCCATCCGCTCATGCGGGCGCTCTGCGCAGACCGCATCAAGCAGATCTTTATCGACGCGACCGACAAGCGCGCCATCGATCAAAGCAGCAGGGCCAAGCGCGCAATTGCCGAGGCAGTAAACGGTTTCGACGGTGAGATGACCGGATGGCGAAGTGCTGTCGACTTTGATGCCCTGTTCGGTCTCGAGATAATGAACGAGATCCTCGCAGCCCATGGCTTGGCAGGCTTCGGCGCGGCAGAGTTTGACCACGCGCTTGCCGGCAGGGGCCTCGCGGAAGTCGTGATAAAAGGTGATCGCGCCGAAAATCTCGGCCTTTGACATATTGAGGGCATCGGCAATCAACGGAACGGCGCGGCGGTCGACATAGCCGAAATTCTCCTGCAACGCGTGCAAGATCGGCAGGGTCGCACCTTCCAAGTGCTTTAATTCATTGACAATTTGTGAGGCCATCGCCTCATTCCACTCAGCCTGATGCGTCACGAGTTCCCCCGATAAGCGGTTGTTCCGCCTTGCTAACGCGTGACTGTCACTGAAAGTTGATCGGCGATCAAATCGTTTTTATGGATGATTTGATCGGAATTTCCGATTATTCGCTCATCGGGATGGGTTCGGAGATCGCCATGAGGCTCCGGGCAAGTGGGGCTTGGGGCTGCCGGTCGGCCAGAATAATGCCGACGGAGCGGGAGGCGGCGGGGTCGACAAGGC
>RFZR01000386.1 GCA_009920595.1 Alphaproteobacteria bacterium
AAGACTTAATGAATACCATTTCCGCAACACCTGATCTTGCGTAAGGGTAGCGGCTTCAACAGGCTTCGTTGTGACTAAAAAAGTAGCAACGAAAAATCCGATAAGGATATGCGATCGAGCAACGGACCGCTGACCGAAGCGTTTTTGCCAAAAATCAACTTTAACCTTGAAAAAAAATGCAAAAACGGGCCGAAAAACCGTAATATTTAGCATCTGCAATGTATGGCCATTGCTTTGATTGCTCAGCATAATTCATTCCCTCAACACCCTTGTGGGTCATGCGACCCGTTGTCGCGGAAGGGATAGGCCAGCCTTCAGCGCAAACACGCCATTTCCACTTCATTTTCCAGGATGATTGGGGGAACCGGCTATGCAAACTATGTTGACTTGCCCTGCATTTTTGGCAAGTAGTTTCTCAGGCATCACTTCATGAAGCCTGCAGATTTAACTGCATTTTCAAAATGAACCACAAAGGGGGGTTTATCCCATGTTCAAAGCAACCGTTGCTGCGCTGACCGGCGCCCTGATTTTGGGCGCGGCCGTTCCGGCGCTGGCCAAGGACAAGACCATCGCTGTGTCCTGGAAGACATTCCAAGAAGAGCGTTGGAAGACCGACGAAGCGGCGATCAAAGCTGCCGTTACGGCCGCCGGCAACAAATATGTCTCGACCGATGCTCAGGGCTCAGCTGAAAAGCGAAAGTCGATGTGTTGATCATCGTTGCCTATGACTCAGACGCGATCCTTCCTTCAATCAAGGCTGCTCGTGACGCCAACATCAAGACGATGGCTTACGACGTTCAGTTCGAAGATCCGTCAGCTCTCTACATCACCTTCGACAATATCGGCGTCGGCCGTTTGATGGCGAAGGAAGTGCAGAAGGTAAAGCCGACCGGCAACTACGCCTTCATCAAGGGCGACAAGGGTGACCCGAACGCAACCTTCCTCTTCAACGGCATCATGGAAGTGCTCGGCGACTCGATCAAGGCTGGCAAGATCAAGAATTCTTGCGAAACCTTCACCGATGGCTGGAAGCCCGACAATGCTCAGAAGAACATGGAACAATGCCTGACATCGACCGGTAACAAGATCGATGCAGTCGTTTCACAGAATGACGGCATGGCATCGGGCGTTGTTGCAGCGCTCAAGGCCCAGGGCATGGACGGCACTGTTGCCGTTTCTGGTCAGGACGGTGACCTTGCCGCGATCAACCGCGTCGCTCTCGGCACCCAGACCGTTTCGATCTGGAAAGATGCTCGTCAGCTCGGCAAAAAGGCTGGCGAACTCGCCAACATGATTGCTGACGGCACAGCCCTCGACAAACTCCCGGGCGTGACCAAGTTCAACCTCGGCAAGAAGAAGGTCGAAATGAACTCGATCCTCCTCGAGCCTACGGTGATCACGAAGGACACGATCGGTGTTGCAATCGACGCTGGCCACATCACCAAGGAAAAGGCTTGCGCGGGCGTGAAGGCTGGAACCGTCAAGGCTTGCGGCTAATGA
>RFZR01000387.1 GCA_009920595.1 Alphaproteobacteria bacterium
TGCTTAAGTTCAGGCGCTCGCTCATGGCTTTGGAAAAGCTCTTCTCGTCTTACACAATACGTGGCGTAACGATTCCCAACCGGATCGTTTCCACGGGCCATGATACAGTGATGGCGCATCAGGGTCATGTGACGGAGCGCTTGATCGCCTATCATGAAGCGCGCGCGAAAGGCGGCGCGGGCCTCATCATTGTGCAAGTCGCGGGTGTGCATGAAACCGCGCGCTACACGTCCCATATGCTGATGGCGGATGATGATGCCTGTATTGAAGGGTATCGCGCGCTTGCCGCAAAAATTCACGCGCAGGGCACCAAGATTTTTGGTCAATTGTTTCATCCCGGCCGCGAGATTATGGAAACGGATGATGGCACCGCCCCTGTGGCCTATGCGCCTTCGGCGGTGCCCAATTCCCGATTTGCTGTGATGCCTGTGCCGCTTGATGTTGCGATGATTCAAGAGATCATTGACGGCTACGCAGCCTCTGCTTTGCGACTGAAACAAGCAGGGCTTGATGGCTGTGAGATTGTTGCAAGCCACGGCTATTTACCCGCGCAATTCTTGAACCCTGTAATAAACCGACGCGATGATGCGTATGGCGGATCGCTTGAAAATCGGACGCGTTTTATCACAGAGATTGCAACAGCCGTGCGTGCGCGTGTGGGTGATGATTTTATTGTGGGCTTACGTCTCTCAGGGGATGAACGCGATGCCGAGGCGATCGATCAAAATGAAGTCATCGCCGTCTGTGAGGCGCTCGATCAATCAAATGCCTATGATTATTACCACGTGATTGCGGGTACATCGGCGTCGCTTCAAGGTGCCATTCATATCGTGCCGCCGATGTATTATGAGACGGGCTATGTTGCGCCTTTTGCGGCAAAAATAAAAGCCTGCGTGAAAGCGCCTGTGATGGTCACAGGGCGCATCAACCAACCGCAGATCGCAGAGCAAATTTTATCTGAAGGCCGCGCCGATTTTTGCGGCATGACGCGTGCTTTGATCGCTGATCCCGAAATGCCGAATAAAGCGCGTGGGAATAGGCTTGATGATATTCGCGCCTGTATTGCGTGCAACCACAAAACGCCAACGAATCACAAAAAGAAAATTCTGATTGCGGGCGGTGGGCCCGCAGGCATGAAGGCCGCTGCGGTTTTGGCCGAACGCGGACATCACGTCACTCTGTGCGAAGCCTCCTCTCAACTCGGGGGGCAAGCATTGTTGGCGCAAATACTTCCGGGCCGCGCGGAGTTTGGTGGTCTCGTCACTAATCTCGCGCGCGAGATGGAATTGGCAGGCGTTGAGGTGCGGCGCTCAACACCGGTCACGCGTTCACTTGTTGAGCATGAAAATCCTGATGCGGTGATTATCGCAACGGGCGCAACCGCACGTCGACCCGCTTTCGAAGGCTCTGAGAGTGCGCATTGTGTGACCGCGTGGCAAGCCTTGAAAGGTGAAGCCAATATTGGCGGTCGCGTTGTCATCGCCGAATGGAAAGGCGATT
>RFZR01000388.1 GCA_009920595.1 Alphaproteobacteria bacterium
CCTTTCGCGCGTCCGCGCCGTCGTGGCTCGGTGCAGTTTGGTGCGCTTGAAGAAAAACTTCTCTCCACTCTTTTGAAATCATCACCCCGTAACGAGGAGTATGTGATATGAACCCCTCTATTGATCCTTCAACTTTTCGTCAGGCGATGCGCCGGCTTGCTGGAGGCGTTAGTGTCATCACGGTGGGGTCAGGTGCGGATCGCACTGGCTTCACGGCAACCTCGGTCACATCTTTTTCTGCAGAACCGCCGCGACTTTTGGTCTGCGTTAATCGTGAAGCCTCCTCATGGTCCACGCTTACGGATTATCGCAGTTTCGGCGTCAATCTTTTAGGTGCAGAGCAACAGGATTTGGCGGACCGCTTTGCCGGGCGTTCGGGCGAAAAAGGCTCCGCCCGTTTTTTCGGTGCGCGTTGGAAAACTTTGGTCACCGGTGCACCGCTTCTTGAAGGCGCATTGGCTGCGATTGATTGCACGGTCGAAGAAGTGATCGAGCGGCAATCTCACGCCATCGTCATCGGCCGCATTGAGGCGGTTGATCTCGGCCGCTGGTCCGACCCGCTTCTTTATTGGTCGGGCGTATACCGCACGATCCGCGATCTCGAAGCCGTCCCCTTTTCGGCGGTGGGGTGACCTGATACGCCTTTCTGCTCAAGAGTGGGGCAGAGGGGCGGACAATGGCAAGCCGATGGGATGCAGGCGACGGGATTGAAACCCCTTATTCCTGGCTTCGATTAATCATCGCCATTCTCGTCGGCACGATTGGCGGCGTCGGCATGTGGTCCGTCGTCGTGGCGCTTCCCGCCGTGCAAGCTGAATTTGGCACGGGCCGCGGCAATGCTTCGCTTCCCTATACGCTTGTGATGTTGGGTGTTGCAGCCGGCGGCATTGTGTTGGGTCGCTTAACCGATAAACGCGGCATTACCATACCGCTGATCATTGGTGCACTCGCGCTTGGCGTTGGTTATGCGCTCGCGGCCTACTCACCAAATATTTGGGTGTTCATCATCATCCATGGTGTGTTGATCGGCGCCTTGGGAAGTTCTGCTTCATTCGGCCCGTTGATGTCGAACACGTCGATGTTTTTTTCAAAACATCGCGGGCTTGCTGTGGCACTTTGCGCCTGCGGAAGTTATTTCGCCGGTGCGGTGTGGCCGAAAGTCGTTCAATACGGAATTGATCATATTGGTTGGCGCCAGACTCATTTGTGGATCGGGCTCTTTTGTGTTGTGAGTCTGATTCCGCTTGCGCTTTTGATGCGTCGCCGCGCGCCGGCGCAAAAACCACAAACCGGTTCGGCGACTCTCTCGCGTGCAAAAGGTGGGCTTGGTCTATCACCCGGAGCGATGCAGCTTTTGCTCGGTATTGCCGGTTTGGGCTGTTGCATTGCCATGGCGATGCCGCAAGTGCATCTTGTCGCTTATTGCGGTGATCTTGGTTATGGCGCCGCGCGCGGTGCCGAGATGCTGTCAATAATGCTGGGGCTTGGTGTGATCAGCCG